>PXDR01000175.1 GCA_003566335.1 Cyanobacteria bacterium T3Sed10_344R1 | reverse complement strand
CCCTGCACTTCTTCTTGGGTGCATGGCCGGTAGTGGGCATCTGGTTCACCGCCTTGGGCATCAGCACCATGGCGTTCAACCTGAACGGGTTCAACTTCAACCAGTCCGTGATCGACTCTCAGGGTCGGGTCATCGGTACCTGGGCTGACGTGCTGAACCGGGCCAACCTGGGTATGGAAGTGATGCACGAGCGTAATGCTCACAACTTCCCCCTCGACTTGGCTGCTGGTGAAGCTGCACCTGTGGCTTTGACTGCACCTTCCATCAACGGCTAGTCGATTGATTAGTCCTTGAAAGAGGAATGAATGAGGCCGCGCCTCCCGGTTGGGGGGCGCGGCCTTTTTGGTCTGTATGTAGGCTGCGCCTTAACTGTTGCGCCTTAACTATGGCTAAGCTGAAGGCAAGCAGAGTTAATCCAAGCCGATGACCCAATCCTTGGCCATCACAGATTACGTTGATAGCCTTGCGGAGGTGGAGACGCGGTTTGACTTGTCTCACCAGGCAAGTCCTGGCTTTTTTACGGAGTGGCTGGGCGATCTGCCTGCTTTAACGGTGGCTGAGCAGCAGCGCCTAGACTTGATTAAGCAGCGCTATCTCTATCACCGTCAGTACGGCCATCTGTTAGAGGGTGGGGTCAATTTTATTGTGATTGCGCCGCTGCTGGAATTGGCGGGGTTCTATGATGCTCCGTTTCGGCTGCGGTCAGAGGCTTCTGTGCGGATTGCGATCGCAGATCGTGATGACACGGTTTATCAGGGCCGAATTGATAGTCTGGTTGTTCAGGAGCATCTCTGGATTGTCTTGGTGGAGGCTAAACGCACGTCGTTTAGTATTGATGTTGCTTTGCCCCAAGCTCTGGCGTATATGTCGGCTAACCCAGCGCCTAATCGCCCGACATTTGGCCTCGTTAGCAACGGGGCATATTCGATGTTCATTAAGTTAGATCGCCAGCGATACGGGTTTTCTGACGATTTTTCTCTTAACCGCCAGCGCAATGAACTGTGCAGTGTTTTGCAAATTTTGAACCATCTGAAGCATTTGACCTAGATTTTTCTAGCTAGTCCTGTGCCTGGTTTTTGGAAGCGGAAGGATTGAGGCTATGCGTCCTGATTGGGGGAGCTCGTGCCTTTACGACCAATAGCCCATAACCCATAACCCAGAACCAACAGCCAACAGCCAACAGCCAAACGCCCCGGTGATGGGGTGATCAACCCCGCCGGGGGGATTTCGCTCCCCCCAGACCCCCTCGACCAGGGCGTAACCGCCGCCCTGGACCCCACGGAAGGGGGGTATTGTTGGGTTCTGTCTGCGCGCTTCGCATTGATGGGTCGTCAGGGCAGGGTCTGAGGGGACAGGGGCGTTGGAGTGGAAGCTAACGGCCAATAGCCAATAGCCAACGGCTAACAGCCAACAGCTAATAGCCAAAACTTTTAAGATAAGTAAAGACGCTACTCGCTTTACACCCTATGGTTTCTGTTCCTGAGTCAGGTGCTGCTGCTAGCTCTGCTAACTGCGACAGCGATGCCCCGGATTGGCAAATTAAGTTGCTCTACGATGGCGAATGTCCGCTGTGTTTGCGGGAGGTGAATTTCCTGAAGCGCAAGGATCGGGGGCGGGGTTTGGTGGCTTTTGAGGATATTGCGGCTCCAGGCTATGACCCGGCAGAAAATGGCGGGGTGGATTTCGCGACGGCGATGGGACGGATCCACGCGGTTTTGCCGGATGGCACCACTGTCAAAAATGTGGAGGTCTTTCGACGGATCTACAGCATTTTGGGGATTGGCTGGATCTATGCCGCCACGGGCTGGCCAATTATTGGGCCACTGGTGGACAGGCTCTATGACATCTGGGCCGATCGTCGCCTGTCCCTGACTGGCCGACCAGACCTCGCCACTATTCTGGCTCAGCGTCAGCAGGGGCAAGGCTGTGATGTAGAGGCTGGGTGTGGGTCATCGTCAACGACTTGAACTGAGCTATTGGCTGGTCGGGGGAATGGCCGCAAAACCCTGAAAACCCGATAAAGTAAAAGAATGTAACGTTTCTGAGACAAACTTCCCATGCGCGTGATTCTCATGACCGGAAAAGGCGGCGTTGGTAAGACCTCCGTCGCAGCGGCCACAGGTCTGCGCTGTGCGGAAATGGGCCATAAGACCCTCGTGCTGAGCACTGACCCTGCCCACTCCCTGGCCGACAGCTTTGATATGGAGTTGGGTCATGATCCTCGTAAGGTGCAGGACAACCTGTGGGGGGCTGAGCTTGATGCTCTGCGGGAGCTTGAGGGCAACTGGGGCGCGGTGAAACGCTACATCACCCAAGTGCTTCAAGCTCGGGGCCTGGAAGGGATTGAGGCTGAAGAGCTGGCCATTTTGCCGGGCATGGACGAGATTTTCAGCCTGGTGCGGATGAAGCGCCACTACGACGAAGGCGAATTCGATGTACTGATTATTGATTCTGCCCCAACCGGTACTGCCCTGCGGCTGCTGAGTCTGCCGGAGGTGGCAGGTTGGTATATGCGACGGCTCTATAAGCCTTTCCAAGCCATGTCCGTGGCCTTGCGTCCCCTGGTTGAGCCGCTATTTCGGCCCGTCGCCGGGTTTTCCCTGCCGACGAAAGAGGTGATGGACGCGCCTTATGAGTTCTATGAGCAGCTTGAGGCATTAGAAAAAGTCTTAACAGACACCAGCAAAACCTCCGTCCGGCTAGTGACAAATCCAGAAAAGATGGTGCTGAAGGAATCTCTCCGCGCCCATGCCTATCTCAGCCTGTATAACGTGGGCACAGATTTAGTCATCGCCAACCGCATCATCCCTGACACTGTGCAGGATCCATTCTTCAAGCAATGGAAAGAGAACCAGCAGCAGTACCGCCAGCAGATCCACGACGACTTTCACCCCTTACCCGTCAAAGAAGTTCCCCTCTACTCCGGGGAAATGTGCGGCTTAGAAGCCCTGCACCAACTAAAAGACACCCTCTACGGCGACGAAGATCCAGCCCAGGTGTACTACGCCGAAACAACCCTGCGAGTCGTCCAAGGCGCTGATGAATCCTATAGCCTAGAAGTCTACCTACCCGGCATTGCCAAAGATAAGGTAGAACTCAGCAAATCAGCAGACGAACTGAACATCCGCATCGGCAACCATCGCCGTAACCTAGTGCTACCCCAGGCGTTAGCCGCACTAAACCCAACCGGAGCCAAGATGGAAGACGACTATCTGAAGATCCGGTTTGGGCAGTAGGGGGATGGCTGTTAGCTGTTGGCTGCTGGCTGCTGGCTGCTGGATCCTTGTCATACCCCTTTTGAACCCAGCCTTCACAGACCAGGCCCTGACGACCCATCAATGCGAAGCGCGCAGACACCACCCAACAATACACCCCTTCCGTGGGGTCCAGGGCGGCGGTTACGCCCTGGTCGAGGGGGTCTGGGGGGAACGAAATCCCCCCAGTAGGGCTGATCGCAACTCCACCAGAACCTCCAAGCACCACAACCTCCAAGCGCCACAACCCACCCCATCTTGAGTTCCCCCAACCAATCAGCTATGCTACCTACCAGCGAAGGGGAGTAGCTGCTGACGCAAATCGTCAGTTTATTTGGGTCAACATACTGGTGATGAGCCTGGCTCAAATGACGCAAGCTTTGTCGGGCACATGGCCCTAAACGGCCAGCCCAAGATAATGCGGCAAGCGAGACCTTCACTAAGTTCACGTCTAGACAGATGTGAGCTTGGTGAGGTCTGTTTTTCTGCCCTCCTCAGGTTCTCTCAGTCTAGACCCGTCCTAGAGAGAGAACCTGAAGATGTTGACTGGATTTACAGCTGGACTCCTCCTAGTTGGCTTAGCAGAACTGGGCGACAAGACTTTCTTTATCGCCGCGATTTTGGCGATGAACCATCAGCGGCGCTGGGTGTTTGGCGGTGCGATCGCAGCCCTTTCCGCCATGACCCTCATCGGCGTTGGGGCCGGACAATTCTTAACCCTGCTGCCAGAAACCTGGGTCTACTACGGCGAAATCATCTTGTTCGCCGCCTTCGGGCTCAAACTGCTGTACGACGGCTTTTGCATGAGCGGCAGTTGTCCCGGAGAAGCCGAAGCCGAAGAAGCTGAAGAAGCAATCAAAGCCGCAGAATCTGGCCACACCACCGCCACCGCCCCCTTAGCCATCGTCACCAAAACCTTCGGCCTAGTGTTTTTAGGGGAATGGGGCGATCGCACCCAAATCACCACCGTCATGCTAGCCGCCACCCACTCCCCCGTCGGGGTTGCCCTAGGTGCGATCGCAGGCTTCGTCCTCTGCATCGGCCTAGCCGTAATTGGCGGACGACTCGCCGCCGGGCGACTGTCAGAACGGTTCATCACCCTATTTGCCGGTACCTTGTTTATCGCATTTGCGATCGCAGCGGGACTGCGCGGCAGCTAACGCTTAAGGGATTATCCTGCCCTGCGCTGCCGAATAGGGCTCAGTTCAGCAGCCTTAACACGCTCAAATTCCCCTGGGCAAGTTTTTTCTCGAAAAACAGACAAATCTGTTTCCCTGAACGCGGCCAATTGGTAAGTAAGAGTATAGAATCCAGGCAGTGTGAGGCGTACCCGATGCCGCAAAAAGAGAAACTCCGTCAGCGT
>PXDR01000546.1 GCA_003566335.1 Cyanobacteria bacterium T3Sed10_344R1 | reverse complement strand
TTTCAAGTTTCAGCGCGGCTTCAACCGCCTTCAGTTCCTGATCTGATACCAGCACTCTACCTATGGCTGCGGGCTTAAAACCATCGACTCTAGAGCTTCTGAAGCGCTTTAACCGGGCTTTTCCCCAGTTCTATGAGCAGTTTGTCAGCAGCGAGATTCAGCTTCAGAACTTGCGTCTGGCGTACCAACTTTATAAGCGACGGCAGGCGGTGATTGAGCTGAAGCCGGAGGGAAATCGCAGTGCCTTGCATTTTGCTTACCGGAATCAGTCTTTTTTACTTAGCGATATTTTTGGGGTGCTGGCGGCCTATGGTCTGACGATTCACAACCTCAGCCTTTACGGCCAGATCTATCCCCCCATGCTGGTGTTCATCAAGCTGGTGGTGTCGCGGGGTGGTAAAGCACTGGCCGAAAAGACAGCGGATAACGTCTGCCGCGCGATTCGGGAAGCGCTGGCTGGGCGGTTTGAGGTTGAAGAGATGCTGTCAGTTGAGTTCAACCTGGATGCGGGCCTAGAACAGGTTGAGACGGAATTCTATGTGGATCCAGTGTTTCACTTACCGGCGCTGCTGATTGAGGCGGATAACCAGCCGGGGCTGTTTTATAAGGTGATGTACGCCATTTGGCAGGAGGATTTGCTGGTGGTGAATGCCAACCTGCTGGTGTGGCGAGGGCGCACCCGCCTAATTTTGTATTTGCTGGGGCCGAATGAAAGTTTGATCCCGGAATATTTGGGCCAGAAAATTGCTGAAGGGGTGCGCTATCGATTGTTGGGCAAGGCATCCTAGGGATCGACGGGGTCGAAGGGCGCGAAAGATTCAGGATACGATGGGGGTATGGCAAATGTTGATGTGTTTGGGGTTCCCCACAGCTATGACCTCACCCCGGCCAGGCCGGGGCCGACCTTGGTGTTTTTGCATGGCTGGCTGCTGAGTCGGTGCTACTGGCAGCCCGTGATTGATCAACTGCAGCCCAGGTATCAATGTTTAGCCTATGATTTGCGCGGTTTTGGTCAGTCGAATCAATTAGGGGCGGCTGATCCGGAGCGGTCGGGGGTACGGGTTAACCCCAGTTCTGGCCATGCCCAACCTGCGATGGGGGCTGACTCTGGGCCGTATGGCTTGGCTGCTTATGCCCAGGATGTGTTGAGGCTGCTGCAAACTTTGGGCATCCAGCGCCCTTGGTTGGTTGGCCATTCCCTGGGGGGCAGTATTGCCCTGTGGGCAGCCCATTTGGCCCCAGACCAAATTGCTGGGGTGATTGGGGTGAATGCGGGCGGCGGGATTTACTGGCAGCAGGGATTTGAGCGATTTCGCCAGGCGGGACAGCAGATTGTTCGGTTTCGGCCCCGATGGTTGGCGCAGGTGCCGCTGTTGGAGTTGGGCTTTACTCGCATGATGGTGCAGCAGACTTTATCTCGCGGGATCGGTCGCCAGCGTCTTTTGGATTTGCTGGCTGCTGATCCGGGGGCGGCGGGGGGGGCGCTCCTGGACTCAACGACTGAAGCGGAGGTTCACTGCTTGCCGCAAATTGTGGCGGGGTTGTCCCAGCCTTTGTTCATGGTGGCGGGGGGATCTGACCGGGTGATGGAGCCGAAGTTTGTTCGATACTTGGCGAGCTTTCACTGGTTGGTACGGCAGGGCATCGACAATGTTTATGAACTGCCGGATTGCGGCCATATGGCGATGGCGGAGCATCCCGTCGCGTTGGCAAAGACTCTGGAGGCTTGGGTGCAGCGGTTTCCCCAGGGCATTGCGGCTGAGGAGTCAGGCGGCGTAGAGGCTCATGACTTGGGTGAGGCTGAGGCGCGATTGGGGGCCGAGGCTGAGCGCTGAGTGGTGACCTTGGTTCAGGTGGTCGGCGGCGGCGCAGGCAATCATGGCGGCGTTGTCGGTGCAGAGGGACAGGGGCGGGAACAGTACCGTCAAATTATGCTGTTCGGCGGCGGCTAGTAGGTGCTGGCGCAAGCCGCTGTTGGCGGCGACGCCCCCACCGACGACTAGGGTGGATAGGTTATGGTCGCGGGCACATGCGATCGCACGCTTCGTCAGTCCTTTCGCCACGGTGGCCTGAAAGCTAGCGGCTAAATCAGCGACGGGCAGCGGTTCACCATTGGCCTGCAGTTTTTGAATTAAGCGCAGCATGGCGGTTTTGAGACCGCTGAAGCTGCTGTCATAGGGGTGAATGCCGCCGTTGGGCAGGGAAATGTTGCCGGTGGGGAGGGCAAAGGCGGTGGGATTACCCTGGGCCGCCAGACGGTCAATGGCGGGGCCGCCAGGGTAACCCAAGCCCAGCAGCCGGGCCACTTTGTCGAAAGCTTCGCCAGCAGCATCGTCTCGGGTTTGGCCCAGCACCGCGTAGTCGCCGCAGCCGTTGACCCGAATTAGGCTAGTGTGGCCCCCGGAAACCAGCAAACACAGGTAGGGGGGCTGTAGCTGCGGCTGGCTGAGATAGGCGGCGTAGAGATGGCCTTCTAGGTGATGGACGCCGATGAAGGGCTTTTGGTGCAGCATGGCTAGGGTTTTACCGGCGGTTAGCCCCACTAACAAGGCACCGACTAACCCTGGGGCGCAGGTGGCGGCAATGCCGTCTAGGTCAGTCCAGTCTAAATTGGCCTCGGTGATGGCGGCTTTGATGATGTCGCCGATGGTGACTAGGTGTTGGCGAGACGCCATCTCTGGCACCACACCGCCATAGGGTCGGTGCAGATCGATTTGAGAAGAGACGACGCTGCTGAGTAAGGTGCGATCGCACACCACTGCCGCCGCCGTTTCGTCACAGCTCGTCTCTAACGCCAGAACAGTTGCCATGACCTAAATTGCTACTACCTAGAAAATCAAGTTAAGAATACTGACTTAGCATAAAACTGAAAGCCACCCTAAGAATCTCAAAAACAATTCACAGTCCTTAATCTCTGGGATTGGCCGGATGGAGAACCAGAGTTTTTCAAGATGTAAACCCTTGAGATTAGTTGCTTTACGGCGTATACCTAGGGGGGTATGATGGCGGGAAAGTTGGGTGAATTCTTGTACAAATAACTTAACGTTTTGTGCCCAAACCCCGACCTTTTTTGTAATAAAGGGAAACAATTTATGCGACGGTTGTTTGCAGTAGCCCTAGTTCTCTGCTTATGGATTGGTTTTGTCCCCTCAGCCTCGGCTGCCATGGCTGGGGATAACGTGGCTGGACTCACCCCCTGTGGTGAATCTGCGGCGTTCCAAAAGCGGGCTGACAATGCTCGTAATGCGGCTGCGGAAGCGCGGTTCGAGTTTTACGGAAATTCTAGCTTGCTGTGTGGCGAAGATGGCTTGCCCCACCTGATTGTGGATGGCGACCTAGCTCATGCTGGGGAATTTCTAATTCCTAGTCTGCTGTTCTTGTATATCGCTGGCTGGATTGGCTGGGTTGGCCGGTCTTACCTGATTGCGGTCAGTGGCGAAAAGAATAGTGAAGAGAAAGAAATCATCATTGATGTGCCCCTGGCCATCAAGTCTTCTCTGGCTGGCTTTGCTTGGCCCCTCGCCGCCGTTAAGGAAATGGTGAGTGGCGAAATGTTTGCCAAAGACGATGAGATTACCGTCTCCCCGCGCTAGGGAGACTTGATGCAGTCCTTATAGCTTAGGCATGTTCACAATGGACAAGAATCTACTGACCTATCTTTCAACAGCCCCCGTGCTGGCCACGGTTTGGATGGTCATTACTGCTGGGATTTTGATTGAATTCAACCGCTTCTTCCCCGATCTGTTGCTGCATCCCTAAGGGAGCGTTCTCGTTAATAGAACGACGCTAACAGAAACGACTGTGCGGTTGCTGTGTTTCGGATGAGTTGGAGAACCCCAAATTATGGATGTTGTAAAGCCCGCTGGTGATCCCCAGATTGGCAATCTAGAGACGCCAATTAATTCATCGGCGATTACCCGAGCCTTCATTAGCAATTTGCCTGCCTACCGCAAGGGATTATCTCCCCAGCGCCGTGGGTTAGAAATTGGCATGGCTCATGGCTATCTACTGTATGGCCCCTTTGCCCTACTTGGCCCCCTGCGGGATTCGGATGTGCCTGCCCTGGCTGGTTTGCTAGCGGCGGCTGGTCTAGTGGTCATTTTGACAGCCTGCCTGTCGATCTACTCCGGTGCTGGCGTCAATAAGGCCACCACCGAAACGACCACCCCGTTCCAGCCCCCCAGTGACTTTGGCACGGATGAAGGCTGGAGTGAGTTCGCCGGTTCCTTTTTAATTGGCGGCATTGGCGGTGCGGCCTTTGCCTACCTGCTGACCATTAACGTGCCGATGTTGACGGCCCTAGTTTCCGGTGGCCACAGCTAAGGCAAAGCACCCAGTTCAGGATTAGCCCCAGTTGTCGGCACAGATCCAGCCCCGCTGGCCCTCTGCCCACCCCTAAGCAATCCTGACCATTAAGCAAATGAGCCAATAAAAGGGCAGCGATACTATCGCTGCCCTTTTGCTATGTTCAATACCCAACTCGTCAGCCCCACCAACAACAACCCTAACGAGCCGCCGCAAGCCATTCCCGAACGTCTTACGACCAACAGCCAACAGCCAACAGCCAATAGCTAACAACCAACCAACTCCCCCCTCATCACCGTCACCGCCTGCCCCGAAATCATCACTCGGTCACCCTGGCACTG
>PXDR01000476.1 GCA_003566335.1 Cyanobacteria bacterium T3Sed10_344R1 | reverse complement strand
CCGGCCCAGGTGGTGGATTTCAAAGCCCTCTGTGGTGACTCCTCCGACAACATTCCGGGCGTTAAGGGCATCGGCGAAAAAACGGCGGTGAAGCTGCTGGCCGAATACGGCAGCTTAGAGAATATCTACGCCAACCTTGACCAGATCAAGGGCGCGGTGCATAAACGGTTGGTTGAGGGTAAAGAGGCTGCGATCGCATCTCAATACCTAGCCCAAATCCACCTCAACGTGCCTATCCCCACCGAAATAGACCGCTGCCAGCTCACCGGATTTGATGCTGAAGCTGTCACCACTGCCCTAAAGCAGCTAGAACTCAGCAAATTCATCAATCAAATCAGCCAGCTACAGCAAGTTTTCGGCGGCCAGGGGGCTGAATCCCAGGCAGATTCAGCAACCCCAGGCAGGGTGGCTTCAGATCCTGACCTGGATTTCTTTTCCGCAGAAGACACCGACTACGCCCAAGCCCACGCGCCCCAAGCGCTACCGCTACAGCCTCAAATTATTACCACTGCCGAGCAACTGGCGGACTTAGTCAAAACCCTAGAGGGATGCACAGATCCCCAGCGTCCCGTGGCTTGGGACACTGAAACCACCGCCCTAGATCCCCGGGATGCTCAACTGGTGGGCCTTGGCTGTTGCTGGGGGCCAGAATTGACTGACCTCGCCTACATTCCCGTCGGACATCAAGCCGGGGATCAGCTTGATCTGGAGCAAGTACTCGGGGCGCTAAAACCGATTCTAGAAAGCCCTGACTATCCCAAAGCCCTACAAAACGCCAAGTTCGACCGGCTGATTTTGCTCTGCCAAGGCATCACCCTGGCTGGGGTGGTGTTTGACCCCATGCTGGCCAGCTACGTGCTGGAGCCGGAGAATAGCCACAACTTGAGCGACCTATCCCAGCGCTATCTCAACATCCAGGCCCAGAGCTTCAAAGATTTGGTGCCCAAGGGCAAAACCATCGCCGACATCGACATCACCGCTGTGGCCCAATACTGCGGCATGGATGTCTACGGCACCTATCATCTGATCCCCAAACTGCAAGCCGAACTCAGCCAGCACCCCGACCTCGATCACCTCTTCCGGGCGGTTGAGCTGCCCCTCGAACCGGTGCTGGCCCAAATGGAATATCAAGGGGTGAGAATCAATCAGCCTTACCTCAAGACCCTGTCGGATCAACTGGAAATTGATCTGAACCGCCTGGAGCAGGCCGCCTACGAAGCCGCCGGAGAAACGTTTAATCTGGCCTCGCCAAAACAACTGAGCGAGCTGCTGTTTGAAAAGCTGGGACTAGACCGGCGCAAGTCGCGCAAAAACAAGTCTGGCAGCTACTCAACCGACGCCGCCACCCTAGAAAAACTCCAGGGGGATCACCCAGTGGTGGACTTAATGGTGGAGCACCGCACCCTATCCAAGCTCAAATCCACCTATGTTGATGCCCTGCCAGAGCTGGTGCGGGCCGATACTCAGCGAATCCACGCCGACTTTAACCAGGCCGTCACCGCTACCGGGCGGCTGTCTTCTTCCAATCCAAACCTGCAAAATATCCCGATCCGCACCGCCTTTAGTCGGCAAATTCGCTCAGCGTTTATTCCCGCAGACGGCTGGCGGCTGGTGGCAGCGGACTACTCCCAAATTGAGCTGCGGATTTTGGCCCACCTCAGCGGTGAACCGGTGCTGCTGGATGCTTACCTCACCGGAGAGGATGTACACCGGTTAACGGCGCGACTGCTGCTTGAAAAAGACGAGATCAGTTCAGACGAGCGGCGACTGGGCAAGGTGATTAACTTTGGCGTGATTTACGGTATGGGGGCGTTCCGGTTTGCCCGGGAGGCGGGGGTGAGCCACAGCCAGGCCCAAACCTTTATTGATCGGTTTAACCAGCGATACCCCAGGGTGTTTGGCTATCTGCAGCAGATGCAGCGCCAGGCCATTTCCCAGGGCTATGTGACGACCATCCTGGGACGGCGGCGCTACTTCAACTTCACCAGCAACAGTCTGCGCCAGCTCCAGGGGGTTGACCCGGAAGAGATTAACCTCGATAAGCTGCGGCCTGGGGGCTACGATGCCGGTCAACTGAGGGCGGCGGCAAATGCGCCCATTCAAGGTTCAAGTGCTGACATCATTAAAATTGCCATGATTCGGCTCGACCAAGTGCTGCGGGACTACCAAGCTCGGCTGCTAATGCAGGTGCATGATGAATTGGTGTTTGAACTGCCCCCAGAAGAATGGGCCGCCCTAGAACCGCAGATTGTGGACGTAATGGAGTCGGCGGTGGAGTTGGCCGTGCCCCTGCGAGTGGAGGCCCATGCGGGCGAGAACTGGATGACGACGAAGTAAGTTTCTGGGGACAGGTGAGTTTCTTGGGGAAGGTGACGGTGGCAAAGTTCGGCCTGGGCGGGTTTGTGAGCGGGACAGTGCGGCAAAGGCTCTGGGCTTGGCTGGGCACTGGTCTGGTCGTGGTGATTCTGGGGCTAGGGTTGCCCGCACCGGGGCTAGCTTCGGTGCATACCTATCAAGAGCGGCCTGGACAGGTGACCTACCGTTCCCAGCACAGCCTGCGGGATCGCAGCGACCAGGCGTGGCAACTGGTGATGTTTAAGCGTTACCAAGACGAGGCATTGCAGGGACTTTATCTGCGGTTAGTTGGCTTTCCGGGACAGCGGGTGGTGCGATCGCAACCCTTAACCATCGACACCGGCACCCATCTCCGCTGGCAAGTCCCCGGCGTCGTCGATCCCCAGGCCAAAACCTGGCCGCCGAACGTGGCTCAGTATGACGTAGAACCTTTGCTCACAGAGCTCACTGCCGATATTCCCCTAGAGCTGACCCTACCCTGCACCGGGGGCGACGTGCATTTAGTGGTGCCGCCCTTTGTGGTGGCCGAGTGGCGCAGCCTCAGCTAACCCCAACCCGCAGGGATCAGAATAGGCGGAGATCAAAATAAAAGAGACCCAAATAACGGGAATTGGATAGCCAGCAGCCAGGGTATTGGCAAAGTCCCTGGCAAAGTCATCGACGTGTTGGTGGTTACGTTCCTTAACCGGGCATGCTGATACGGTATAGGTAAAAAATCTGCGCCTGCCCTCAGCCCTGCCCATGGCCTCTTTGGACTCCCCCGATCCGTCTGCTTTTTCCCTGGGTGATGCAAAAACTGCTGTTGCTCCCGAAATTTCAAATGCCCCCGAAATTTCAAAACCTGATAGGGGTGAAGTAGATGCGGTTGATGCGATCGCATTTGCCAGCGCCCGCCTACTGAGCGGGGTCGCCACCGCCCTGCAATCTCTGCTGACCCTGCAGCCCTTTGACCAGGCGGTCAGTCAAGCCCTAATGCATTTGGGGACTGCCGCAGATGTCGATCAAGTGGCCATCTTTGAAAATCACCTACACCCAATCACCGGAGAACCCCACCACAGCCAACGCTGGGTTTGGGCCAAAAGCGGGATCAGCGCGCCTGATCCTGACTTGCAGGACTTGTCCTACAGCCCATTTGGGGCTGATTGGTACGACCGGCTTGCCAAAGGCAAAGCGATTAACTGCACAGCCAGCGACTTCGCCCCCGGCATTCGCTCATTAATGGCTAAACAGCACATCCTGTCCTTGCTGCTGATGCCAGTTGTGGTTGAAGGGCAGTTTTGGGGATTTGTCTGCTTCGACGACTGCCACCAAGAGCGCCAGTGGAGCGATGCAGAACGCACCAGCCTGCGGGCCTTTGCCAGCAGCTTTGGTGGGGCAATTGCCCAGCACCAGGCCACAACCGCTCTAACCGACAGCCAGCAGCGCCTGCAAAAGCTGGCCACCAATGTACCGGGGATGCTCTGTCAGTTGCAGAGAGAGATCGATGGCTCCCTACAGGTTCTTTACGTCAGTTGCCGCAGTCGAGATCTGTATCACCGTTCCCCAGCAGAAATCCAGCATGATCCAGAGCTACTGCTGCAGCTAGCTCCCCCTGAAGATCGTGCTCGGCTAGAGAAAGCCATTGAAAAATCGGCCAAGACGTTAGCTCCCCTGCGCTGGACGGGGCGGATGAATCCTAGCAGCGGTCAGCAGCGCTGGCATCGACTAGAAGCAACCCCCGAACGGTTAGACAACGGGGCCACCCTGTGGAACGGCATCATCACCGATATCACCGAACGACGACAGGCCGATCTGGAGCGGCGTACCCAAACCGCCTTTCTGCAAAACCTGTGGGATAACGTCGGCTACGGCATGATTTTAGTTGGGGTGATTAATGGCGGGGAGGATTTTCGCTTCTTGCGCTGTAACCCCACCATGGATGCCATGTCACCCATGCCGATGTCCCCCCTAATGGGACACACCCTAACGGAAGCGCTCCCCCCGGCTGCCGCCAAGTCCTATAGTGATGCCTATCGCCGCTGCCTAGCCCAGCATCACGTCATTCAGGTGGAAGAACGGTTCGAGGTAGAGGGCATTGCAACCTGGTGGATGGCAACCATTAGCCCCCTACACAACGAGGCTGGTGAGATTGACCAAATCATTGTGACGATTAACGATATTAGCGATCGCAAGCGCATGGAGCGAGAGCTACAGGACAGCCAGCAGCTTTTGCAGCTGGTGATGGATGCCCTACCCCAGCACACCTTCTGGAAAGATCGCCAGTCGGTGTATTTGGGCTGCAACAGCCGCTTTGCCGAAATGTG
>PXDR01000098.1 GCA_003566335.1 Cyanobacteria bacterium T3Sed10_344R1 | reverse complement strand
GACACCGACTGAATCCCGGCCCGAACAATCTCAGCAATAAACGCGCCAGTGTAAAACACCAGGGCCGACAAAGCCGCCACATATTCCCGAGACAGCCGCAGGCCGCCAATCACGCCACCGGCTTCACCCCGAGAGGTGGGCACCCGCCAGCCCAAACCAAAGACCACAATTCCAAACACCACCAGGGCCAAAATCCCTAAGGCGATTAGCTGGGGCTTGCCGCCAGTCGCGGTTTCGATCCGCACCCGCAGCCGCCAGCGCCAGGTCAACACCGCTGCGATCGCACCAATCACCAGCACCGCAATCCCAAACAGGGCTCGCTCAGCCGTTTCTGGCCAGGGAATATAAACCCCCCGGTTATTCAGAAACATCACCTCAGCTAGGTCAATCTGGTTCGCCGGGTTCGGCAAATTGCTGTAAACCGCAAAATACCAAAAGAACAGCTGTAGCAGCAGGGGAATATTTCTGACCAAGCCAACGTAGGCTCGGCTGAGACGATGCAACAGCCAGTTCTGAGAGAAGCTGGCGATACCAGCCGCAACCCCAACCACCGTCGTCAGGAAGATGCCGGCCACCACCAGGGTCAACGTATTCGACAACCCTGCCGCTAGCGCCCGCCAGTAGGGATCTTGTGGCGTGTAGCGCAATACGCTTTCACCAATGCTGAAGCTGGCCGAGTTACGCAGAAACGCAAACCCAAAGATGCGGCCCTGGGCCAGCATGTTGCGGTTCAAGTTGCTGAGCAAGAAGGCAAACAGCCCTATCACCAGCACCAGGGTAATCACCTGAAATGCGATTTTCCAAAAGCGCTCGTCACGCCAAATCGGCGGCCTGGGGGCCTCGGGTTGGCCTGTTGTCACCTATTCCTCCTTGACCGATTTTCGGCACAATGCGTTCGAGGCAACCCCCAAACGACAGATTGGTAGAAATCTAAAGCAAAAGGGGACGCTGAGAAAGTCTAGTTTGCTACAGCGATCGCAGAAACCCTCTCCCACCATCCCCACATCAACCGTTACATCCCGTCAAAATTTACCCCAATCCCCTAGTCAATCGGAAAAGTCCACCCCAGGCTCAGCTCACCATCCCGCACTTTGCCGCCCAGCGGATCTTCCATAATCCATAAACAAACTTCGCCGTGCCTTCTGTAAGAAGACACAGCGAAGAATACAGTCGATTGCACACCGGGCAAACCGGCACGCCCCAAAGCTGTCGGCCCTTGAGCTTAAGACGCCTTTGAATCAGAGTCCGTTGACTTGCGGCGGGTTGTCTTGCGAGTCGTGCCTTCTGACTCTTTGGCGCTAGTTGTTGCTTTCTTAGCCCGCGTTCCCGTTGTTTTTTTGTCGCTGGCGCTGCTGGTAGACTTTGTTGTTTTGCTGGTTTTAGCCTTGCTGGTAGTTTTGCGCCCGGTTGACTTGCTGGTTGACTTGCTTGTCTTGGTGGATTTACCGCGAGTCTTTTTAGTCGCTGCTTTAGCGGCCAGCAGTTCCAGCGCCAACTCCCGCGTGATCGTCTCAGCGGTTTGGCCTTCTGGCAATGAGGCATTCACCTTGCCATGCTTGACGTACAGCCCATAAGGCCCGTCAAACACCCCAATCGGCTCTTGATCCTCAGGGTGTTCCCCTAAGGCCCGCAAAGGTTCTGCCGCTTTCCGGCGACCCCGGCCTGCTTTGGGCTGGGCTAGGAGCTCTAGCGCCCGCTCCAGGGTGACGGTCAACACATCATCATCCCCTTTGAGGGAACGATAGTCCTTACCGTCTTTGCCTTGGTCGTGCCCCACATAAGGGCCAAACCGGCCCAAGCTAGCCTTAACCTTGGCCCCAGTTTCGGGATGTTGCCCCAGGGTACGGGGCAGGGCCAACAGCCCAACCGCCATCTCTAGGGTCACGGTTTCCGTCGTCACCCCTTTCGGCAGCGAGGCCCGCTTGGGCTTGGGATTATCGTCCGTCACTTCTCCCAACTGCACATAGGGGCCATAGGCTCCAATCAGCACATAGATTGGCTCCCCCGTTTCCGGGTGGAGTCCCAGTTTCTCCGGCCCTTCCACTTTTTGCTTCAGCAGCACCTGAACTTGTGCAGGATCTAGGTCTGCTGGGGTGACATCTTTCGGAATGGATGCTTTCACCGGGTCGCCGTCACTGACCACCTCAATGTAGGGGCCGTAACGGCCAATCCGCACCTTGGCTTCCAGGTCATCTAGGTCAATCGTGCGCGCTGTTTCTGGATCAATTTGATCCTGACGCTGCTGCACCTGGGTTTCCAGGCCGTTGTCACCTGAGTAAAAGGCTTTGAGATAAGGCAGCCAGGCCACCTCTCCAACCGAGATTTCATCCAGAGTGCGCTCCATTCGGGCCGTGAAGCCCAAATCGACCAAGTCTGGGAAGTTTTTCTCTAGCAGACTGGTGACTGCGAAGGCGGTAAACGTGGGCACTAGGCTGTTGCTAATCAGCTGCACATAGCCCCGGTCAATGATGGTGCTGATTACGGTGGCGTAGGTGCTGGGGCGACCAATGCCTTCACTTTCTAGGGTTTTGACCAACGAAGCTTCGGTGTAGCGGGCCGGGGGCTGGGTTTCGTGGCCCACAGCCTCTAGGTCGCTACAGTTGGGGTGATCCCCAGTTTGCAGCCGGGGCAACACCACTTCTTGGCCTTCAATCGCCGCATCGGGGTCATCGGAACCTTCTACATACGCCCGGAAGAAGCCAGGAAAGTCGATGCGCTTCCCGGTGGCCTTGAACATGGCGTCATCCACTTCAATCTGCACGGTGATGTGGGTCTGCCGGGCCTCGGCCATTTGGGTGGCGACGGTGCGCTTCCAAATTAGGTCGTAAAGATTCAGTTCTCGTCCACTTAGCCCAGTTTCTTGGGGGGTGCGGAAGGTGCTACCGGAAGGCCGGATGGCTTCGTGGGCTTCTTGGGCTCCTTTGCTCTTAGTGGCGTACTGGCGAGGTTTGGGGCTGAGGTAGTCCGCGCCATACTTGGTTTGCACACAGTCGCGGGCCGCTGCGATCGCCTGTTGAGACAGGTGCACCGAGTCCGTCCGCATGTAGGTGATGTAGCCCTGCTCGTACAGGTTTTGGGCCACCCGCATGGTCTCCCGAGCCGAAAGCCGTAGTTTACGGTTGGCCTCCTGCTGCAGGGTGGAGGTGGTAAAGGGCGGCGAAGGCTTGCGAGTAGAAGGCCGCTCATCCAAGCTAGCCACAGTCCAAATGCTTTCGGCGAGTCGGGCCTGGAGCTGACGGGCTTGGTCTTCGTTCAGCAACACCACATTGCGCCCAGGAGAGACCTGGCCGGTGGCCTCATCAAAATCGCTGCCGTTGGCCAAACGCACCCCATTCAGGGTGGCTAGCTTAGCTTCAAACGGGCTGTCCTGATGGAGCAAGGTGGCCTTGAGATCCCAGTAAGACCCTTGGCGAAAAGCACGGCGCTCTTGCTCGCGCTTGACCAGCACCTTCACCGCAACGGACTGTACCCGCCCAGCCGACAATCCCCAGGCAATTTTTTTCCACAGCAGGGGCGACAAGGTGTAGCCCACCAGTCGATCCAGGATACGGCGGGTTTCCTGAGCCCGGACAAGCTGGTCGTTGATATCGCGGCAGTTGCCGAGGGCGGCGTGGATAGCGTCTTCGGTGATTTCATGAAACACCATGCGCTTAATCGGCACCTTGGGCTTGAGGATTTGCAGCAGGTGCCAGCTAATGCTTTCCCCTTCCCGGTCTTCGTCAGTGGCCAGTACCAGTTCATCTACGCCTTTTAGGGCTTCTTTCAGCGCCTTGACTACCTTCTGCTTGTCTTTGGGAATGACGTACAGCGGCTCAAAGTCAGCTTCGGTGTTGACCCCCAGTTGGGCCCATTTTTCTCCCTTCACCTTGGCTGGGATTTCGCTGGCTGATCGCGGCAGATCCCGAACGTGCCCCATGGAAGCTTCTACCCGATACCCCTGTGGCAGGTAGTTTCGGATGGTTTTGGCTTTGGTGGGTGACTCAACAATGACGAGGGTCGACATAGGGCAATGAAGCTAGGGCAGGGACTCTAGGGCAACGAATTTGATACTCGTTTGATACTCGGACAGGGAAGACGGTTGGCGAGGTTGGTACCAGATTCCCAAAGTAAACCAATCGGGAATGAACCACGGGGGTTAAGGGGCTAGCGCCTCAAGGCTGAGAACAGCGCCTAATGGCAGCTTAGCCTTTGCCGTCAAGATTTGGGGAGGCTTAACCCTAGCGGCAAGCTTGGCCGAATGTGACCAGAAGCAGGCTATCGGCTGCTAGGACAGCGACCTTATCTCTTATATCGGTATATCGCAAGCTGCGGCCTAGTCTATGAATTTTTCGGCAAAACGTTAAACCTAACGGGGCAGGGCAGGGGGGAAATGCCCTCGCTGAGCCTGGCGATCGCAGTCTTAAACTGCATTAGCCTCTATTTACTTAAAACCGTTTGAGCCCGTATGCACTTTGTACTTTTCTAAGGCTCGCCCCCAGATTCGCCAGGATTTGTCCCAGAGTTATCGGAGGATTCTGCCCCGGAAACCGGCTCCAGAAACCGGGATGATCGGGTTTTTGGCATCTGGGCAAGTATCGGTAAAAATCCACGTTAAGATGCCTATGGACAGTTGTCCTGCTCGATTTTTCGGAGGTTTGGGGAGTTTTTCCTGGACTGGCTCGGAAT
>PXDR01000530.1 GCA_003566335.1 Cyanobacteria bacterium T3Sed10_344R1 | reverse complement strand
CCTGCCCGCAAGAACTACAGGAGATGTCCATGGTCAGCGTACAAACCTCAGCCCAAGACCTATTCCGTTCCGCCTACGAAAACCGCTACACCTGGGACAGCGACTTCCCCGGATACACCGCTGATGTCACCTACACCCAGGGGGATCAGACCTTCACTGGCACCGCTAAAGTGAGTGCTGACCTTAAGCCCGAAGTCACCGGTATTGAAGACGAGCAAGCCGCTAAAGCCGTGCATGGCCAGCTCTTTGAGGTGTCAATTCACCGGGTGCGCCGCAGCTTTGAACAAACCCACGGCCAAAACACCTTTTCCTACGGCGACACCGACGAATCCGGGGCCGTAGAAATCCGCATGGGCGGTAAAGCCGAAGGGGATTTCTACAAGCTGCGTGACAACGAAGTCTGCCTGGTACATCGCCATATCCACGGCGTGGTCGTCACCATCAACACCGCCAGCAGCCACGACACCGGGGCGGGCTACCTGTCTCACAAGTACGACTCGGTCTACCACGATCCCAAAACCGGCGAGCAAAAAGGCGGTCGCAGCGAGTTTGAAGACAACTACACCCAAGTTGGCGACTACTTCATCCTCTCTGAGCGCGTGATCCGCACTGAAACGGAATCTGGCCCCACGGTGCAGACCTTCACGTTTTCCAACATCGTTCTCTTGCCCACGGCATAGGCCATTGCTTACGGCACAGGCGACATTAGCCGCAAGCTGGGGAGTCAGCGGAGCCTGGGATGTCTAGTCCCAGGCTCCGAGCCGAAATCTTCTGAAGGAGATTAGACGCTGGCTATCCCAGTCTGCTTTGATAGATTTTCGCGGTGAACCAGGGAGTTCACGCCCTGGCGGTTGTGGTTGGAGTCCCTGAAAGCCTATACCATTAAAGATGTCTTGGCATCGTCATAAGCAGCCATAGTAGGCGGCAGATCTATCGTGTTGGGGATCAATCGCAATGGCAAAGTGGTGGAAACTGCCTCTGGCTAGCTTGGGCTTAGGACTCGGTGTGGCCTTGGGTTGGCTGCTGCCAGCCGCCGCTCAGAACTGCACCGTCGCCTGTCGGTCTGAGCAAATTCGGTTTGTACCGGGCCAGCCCCTACAGCTAGTAGTGGTCAATCGCGGCTTTCGGCCCGTGATGATTGAAAAAACTGGGCGCAGTCGTCCTCTGATGTTGCGCGCTGGTCAGAGCATTGACCTCAGCCAGGGCTTTGACGGCACCCGCCCCAATATGTCCGTCACCTTTTGGGATGAAACCACCCTGCCCGTGCGGGTAGAGCTTCACCGGCCCGCCACCAACCAACTGCGGATCGAGTTTGTGCCGACTACCGCGTTTACCGATCGAGCCGTCTACATTCTCAACGATGGCCGCGTGCTGATTTACTAAGGCTGATGTACTAGGCTTCAAAACCTGTGGTCGATTCTCCTCGGGTGATGCCCACCCCTCAACCCCTGGCGGCTAGCCGCCCTGAGGGACAGGACGTGCCCCAAACGTCCTGCCCTCAGCAGCGCTGGCAACTGTTTCCAGCCCAGCCCCCCCAAGCCGAAGCCCTCGGCCAGATTACCGGGCTGTCGCCGCTAGTGGCCCAGGTGCTGATGAATCGCGGCATTTACACCCCCGACCAGGTGGCTGAATTTCTCAATCCCGAAACCCAGCAGTTGCCCGCCCCGATCTCAGATTTCCCTGACCTGTCCCTCAGCGTCGAGATGCTGGTGGATGCGGTGCGCACCCAGCAAAAGATTGCGATCTGCGGCGACTACGATGCCGACGGAATGACCAGCACCGCTCTGCTGCTCCGGGCTTTGCGCACCTTGGGAGCCGATGTGGACTACGCCATCCCCAGCCGGATGCAGGAAGGCTACGGCATCAACCAGCGCATCGTCGAAGAGTTCTACGCCGAAGGGGTGGCGCTCATTCTGACGGTGGACAACGGCATTGCCGCCGTTGCGCCAGTGGCGCGGGCCAGGGAGCTGGGCATGGGGGTGATTATCACCGACCACCACGACGTACCGCCCCAGATTCCCCCAGCAAATGCCATCCTCAACCCCAAGCTAATTCGACCTGACTCGCCCTATCGGGGGGTGGCTGGGGTCGGGGTGGCCTACATTCTGGCGGTTTGTCTGGCCCAGGCTCTAGACCAACTGCAAAATCTGACTGCGCCGCTGCTGGAGCTGTTTACCCTAGGCACCATTGCCGATTTGGCTCCCCTGACGGGGGTGAACCGGCGCTGGGTGCGGCGGGGGTTGCAGCGGCTACCCCAATCCCAAATTCCGGGGGTGCAGGCGTTGATCCAGGTGGCGGGGCTGAGTGACCAGACGGCAGGGCTGAAGCCCGAGGCCATCGGCTTTCGCCTGGGGCCGCGCATCAATGCGGTGGGCCGGATTGCCGACCCCCAAATTGTGATTGAGATGCTGACCACGGATGACCCTGGGGTGGCGTTGCAGCGGGCCATGCAGTGCGAAGCCACCAACCAGCAGCGGCAGCAGCTTTGCCAAGAAATTGAGCAGGAAGCGGTGGCCTATTGCGAAGACCAGCAACAGTCGGGGGCGCTGGATTTGCAAAAGGAGCAGGTGTTGCTGGTTGTGCAGCCGGGCTGGCACCACGGGGTGATTGGCATTGTGGCCTCGCGGCTGGTGGAGCGGTATGGCGTGCCGGTGTTCATTGGCACCTATGAAGATGAGAGCCAGCAGGTGGTGCGCGGTTCGGCCCGCAGTATTCCAGAATTCAATGTGTTTGAGGCG
The DNA here is from genome assembly GCA_003566335.1 of Cyanobacteria bacterium T3Sed10_344R1. Taxonomy (GTDB): domain Bacteria; phylum Cyanobacteriota; class Cyanobacteriia; order Phormidesmidales; family Phormidesmidaceae; genus PXDR01. Next base: position 1,944 of record PXDR01000530.1, on the reverse strand, counting down.
CTACAGGCTTGTAGTGACTTAATGGAAAAGTTTGGCGGCCACCGGGCGGCAGGGGGCTTTTCGTTTTTGGCTAAGCATTTGCGCCCGGTGCGATCGCGCCTCAGCAATGTGGCCCACCAACAGCTGCGCCCGGAGCATCTGCGGCCCCTGGTGGTGATTGACGCCCAGGCCCAGCTTGATCAGCTCAACCTTGACCTGCATGGCCAGATCGACCAGCTCCATCCCTGCGGTATTGAGAACCCTGACCCAATTTTTTGGACGCCTAATCTGCGCTTGGTGGAGCAAAAGGCGGTGGGCAAGCAGCAAGACCACCTGAAGCTGCGGCTGATGGATGACGGCGGCCAAGATATTCGCGGCATTGCCTGGCGCTGGGGGGAATACTGCCCCTTGCCCAGTCGGGTTGATGTGGCCTATAAGCTGAAGCTGAATGAGTGGCGCGGTCGGCAAAACCTGGAGCTAGAAGTGGTGGGCCTGCGGCCTGCGGTAGGGGGGGCAGATGCGATCGCAGCCCCCAAACGAGCGGCAACAAAGCAGGGCAGCCTATTGGCTGACAGCCCGCCGGAGTATGCCCCCCAGGTTCCGCCGTCTGCCCCGGTGACAGCCCCCAGCCTCCCGGCAACGGCTCCAGAACCTAGCCTGAAGCTCATTGCCCAGGCTGACTTCGACTTCAGCAAGCGGCGCTACACCAGCCAAATCTGTCAGGCGGCAGCAGGGCGGCAGCTGCAAATCTATAATCCTGAGGGCCAGCGACTGGTGGTGGATATTGCGGCCCGTCAGGGGGTGCTGCATCTGCCGGGGCAGGCTCCTCAGGGGGTGGACTTAGGTCAGGACTTTTACTTCAATCTAGTGCGGGCGGGTCTGGCAGCCCTAGAAGTGCAGCAAACGCGCCAGCTGTTGATGGAGAAAGATGAGCTGCTGGCAGACAAAGACAGTCAAATCACCACCCTGACCCAGCAAGTCACCCTGCTAGAGGCGAAGCTCAGCCAGCTTTCTGCGGAGCAGCAGCAGCAGTTCCAATCCCTGCAAGCTTCCCTACAGCAGCAGACAACGGCGATTCAAGACCAGGAGGCCCACATTGCCGAACTCCAGTCCCAAACGTCACCGAGCACCCCACCCGCCCCAGACCCCAAGCAGATTAAGCAGCAGGTGCGTCAAACCCTGGGGGATAATCTCTGGTTTTTGCTGAAAGACCGCAGCCAAAAGGATCTCTGTGCCGCCTATAAGCAGGAGGCGATGTATCCCCTAGACACTGCGATCGCAGCCTCTCAGGACAACCAAGCTCAGAACAACCAAGCCGAGTCCTGGGTGGACTATTCCGACGCCGGGCGGCGGTTGGGGTCGGTGGTGCAGCGGGAGGTAGTGCAGCCGTTTTTGGCAGACCTCAACGAGTTCCTGAATGCCCAGGGCCAGACTGGGGGCACCCTTCCCCAACGGCCAAGCTTGCCCCAGCTGCCGCCGCTGCTGGCGACGGCGTGGCGTGGCTTTGACCCCGACCAACTGGCGACGGCGGAGCCCCCAGCCCAGCCGCTGACGGCAACGGTTGCGATCGCAGCCGAGACCACGTCTTGGGGGGGGTGCGATCGCAACCTGATTTCCGCCTTCTTAGCTCAATGGGAGCATCCCCTAGCCCCCTGGTGTCAACAGGGCGAACCTGCCGCCAGCCAGATCTACCAAATTAGTCAGCTCCATGCCCTCGCTAGCCAGCCCCAGCAGCGCCTGTCCCCGTGGCAGTATCAACTGCTGCGATCGCAGGTCTTAGGCGGGGTGGGAGTTCCTGGACTGCTCAAGCAGATCTACACCAGTTCTGGGGACTAGCTGGATGTGCGAAAAATATCCCTGGCAGATCACTCAAGATCCGCCAGGGATAGCAATAGACAAGGGAGTTAATAGCCCCATGGCTGTAGACAACGACGCCTAAATGCCGGGGATTGTGCCTTGTAGATT
>PXDR01000430.1 GCA_003566335.1 Cyanobacteria bacterium T3Sed10_344R1 | reverse complement strand
GGGCTGTACCCAGCCGTCGATTCACCCAGTCCAACACAAAGTTAGCCGCCGCCATCACCTGGGCCGTGCTGCGACCGGCTTGGGCAATCGTGGCAAGGCGATTTTGGGCAGCACAGCGATCGCAGAACTGATTAAAGAAGACCGGATCTGCTGGGGTAAAGGTGGAGTTAATCGCCTGGTTCGGATCCCCCACGCGCACCAGATTTTGGGCTGTGCTTTGGGCCGAACTTTGGGCCAGATTTTGGGTCAACTCCCTCGCAGGCGGCGACATCTCCGCCTCAGCCGCCAGCAGTTCTAAAAGCCGAGTTTGCAGGGGCGAAGAGTCCTGGGCTTCATCCTCAAACACCGCAAACACCCGAGTTTGCCAAAACTGCCGGGCTTCGTTTTCGTCCAGCACCCGCAGGGCCGCCAAAATCATGTCGTCATAGTCAATGAAGCCCCGACGCTGTAGCAGGTCTTGGTAGCGCTGATACAGTCCAGCAGCCATCGCCAACACGTCATAGTCCGGCGCTTGATCGGCCACAGTTCGGGATAGGCGACCGGCCAGTTGCGCCAGCGCCCCAGAGGTTAGGCCCGAGCTTTTGGCCTCGTGGATCAAGGTGTAGGCCAATTTGGGCAGCACTTCGGTGCGGAGGGTTGACTGCCGCCGCAGCCGCTCAGTCTCCTCGCCATCAAACTGCTGCCCCAAAATCAGCTGCTGGTAAAGATCAGGCTCAGCCACAATCCACTGCTCCACTGCCGCCCGCATCAATCGGTGGCTTTGGTTGGGACTGACCAGGGTCAGACCGTCTAAATTCAGGCCCGATAGCTCTGGGTTACGACTGGCAATGTTGAGGGCCAAGCCGTGCAGGGTCGAAACCGTAAAGCTGTTTTGGGGCAGGCGCAGCGCTTCAAGATGCGATCGCACCTTCGCCTTTAGATTCGCCGCCGCCGAGCGGGTAAAGGTCACCAACACCAGCTGCCGCCGAGCATGGAGGCCAAACTTTGCGATCGCCATCGCCGCCCCCGCCGCCATGCCAGTGGACTTCCCTGACCCCGGCACCGCCGACACCGCCAACGGCCCCCCAGTCCAATCCACCAGCGCTTGCTGCCCCGGTCGCAAACTAGCCCGAAGCTGCTGAAGCTGCTCATCGCGATCGGTAAGGGTCATAGACATCGATCAGCTCCTAGATAAACAGTTGACAGCCAGCAGTTCCACTCATTAACCCCAACCCGGCGCACCTCGCCCCTAAACCTAACCCAATTGCACCCCACCGAATCCCCGCCACCCGCCCAAATAAATCCCCCCACCAAACCAAAAACAGCCCCGGCCTAGATCTATTGAGTACACTTGTACTATACTCAAGCCACAGACTCACCCACTCCCCATTGTCTCCTTCCCTATCCAGCCTCCCAGCCATCCACCCACAGCCCCGCTACCACCTGCCCAATAGAGTTTTGCAGCTACCAATAGCCAACAGCCAACAGCTCTCACCCCCCCTGTCCCCCACCCCCTTTCCGCCGATGAAGCTCGACGCCATTCGCGAGAAGCTAGAAATCATCCCCCCACCCCAGGCATTTCCAGCTCCCCCTCGCACGGGGCAACTGCCCTGGGATTCTCCGCCTGCCACCACCCCAGTAGCGGCTTCAACCGCTGCCCAGTCAACCCAGGGTTATACCCCGGCTGACTACGCCACCCTAGAAAAGCTCCACAACACCCTGACCGTACTGCGGCAGCGCTCAGTCGCCCTGGGGGTTCCACCAATCCTAGAGACCTCCAGTCCTGAAGTTCCGTTCAGTCCTTCTGGTGAAGCTATCTCCAAGGTTGCCCCTTCAGAGGCTGCCCGTTCAAGGACTGCAAGCTCAGAGACCGCCAAAATGGTCAGCGCCTACGACCGGCTGATTGAGCTGAGCTGGCAGCGGCTGAGTACCCAGGCCGAGCGGATCAATCAGCTTGCCGCTGCCCAAGCAACCGCTCTGACTGAATTCAAGACCATTGCTGACCGCTTAGAACGGGATGTGCGGCGGCGAGCGCTTGCCCTTGACCCAGCCGCAGTGCCAGAACCGATCGGGATCTGGCGCTACCAAGCTTCAGTACCCGTGCCGCGAATCAGTCAGGACGACCAGGGCTGCTATCAACTCGTGCCCCAAGCCGTGGATTTACTGCAGGCCGAGCGAGAGGCGGCGGCAACCGCCCAACAGCTCCGGGCTGAAGCCACGAAAGTCCCAGGCCATTCCCAGAATTTCTTCCCGAATCCGCCGCCAGCTGATGATCCGATGGCCCATGCGCCCACAGCCCCCGCCGCAAACCCAGCGCCCCATTCTCCACGATTCGAACGCTGGCTCAATCACCACCTCACTGCCCTAGGGGCTGGCCTGAGTTGGCGGTTAGGCCGTCGTCGCCTTTCCTTAGTCGATGGTCTGATCTGGTTCAGCACTGCCGCTCTAGGGCGGGTGGGGCTGGGACTACTGGCCCCTCACCTGCCGGGACTTGAGTTGGGGACGATGGTGATGTTGGCGGTTTTCGGTGCGATCGCACTCTATCAAGCCTTATTTGCCCCTCGACCAGACCTTGGGCTGGGCTATCGACTGCTGATTCTGTTGGCGGGCCTGATTGTCGGCGGGCGGCTGTAAGTTTCGACCGATTTCACCCCTTGTCTCTGCTTTCTTTACTGGACTGTACCCTATGGTTCCTACCCCTGCTTCTCAACCTTCGACCTTACTCAAACCCCTGCTCGCAGGGGGCTTAATGTTTGCCCTGGCTGGGCTACTGCTGGACACCTTCAGCCTGTTGCCCGGTCGGGCTTCTAGCCCAACGACAACTCGCCTAGAAACCTGTGACACCATCATCGAAGCCGACAGCCAAATCTCGCGGGAGCAACTAGCTCAGCTTTTAGCGGTGCCCGAGCGAGACAGCAAAGCCCGAGTGCAGGAAATTGTGGCTGAACCCTACTGCACCCTGCCAACCCTGGAGGTGCGTTCAGGGGTTTCAGCCGAGCGAGCGGCCTATCCCCTGGCATTTGACCCCACCACTCAACTGGTCATCCTGTACGAAAACGACGAATATGCTGGCTACCGCTTTAGCTTTGAATAATGCTTTCGCTTCAAATAAATGGCCGTTGGGCTGGCTTGTCCTGGGCTGGATTGCGCTTAACCAATGGCGGCGGCAGCGACTGAGTCTAGGCTGGCGCTGGGCAACCCTGGTGCTCAGCGTGGGACTGGGTCAAATTTTGGCAAGCTGTGCACCCCAGGCAACGGTGCCGCCGCGCCATGTCCAGCTTCAACAGGTCTGGGAATTGCAGCCTGGGGATCAAGTGGCAGGCCACATGGTTGAGGGCAGCTTGGGTGATGTGTCCTTAAACCTGGCGGGGGGCTCAGTTTATGCCCCGTTTGATGGTCAGGTTGAACCCATGACCCAGCCCCACTGCGTCATCTTTTCAACGGCTGAGGTTCCGGCCTATCTCTTTCGCTTATGCGGTTTACAGCGACCGCGCTTGGGGCAAGTGCGCCAAGGCACCGTGATTGGGCGAGGACAGTATCTGCACTTTGGCACCCTGCGTATGCAGCCCGAGGGCACCTGGGCGCTGGTGGAACCCGCCAGCATGATCCTGGAACGGACACTACAGCCTGAGTCCGTCGAGTCTGGAACTGGCACTGTAGCTTCCCCTTGAGCCCATCTAAGCACCTCAACTGAACTGTTATGGCTTCTGTCTCTGCTGAGTCTTGTCGTTTGCCCTGCCTGGGACTGATTCACTGGGTTTGTTTCCCGATGTTGCTGGGGATAGCGGTGTGGGTGGGGTTGGTGCGATCGGTGGCGGCTGCCGATGCGATCGCACTCAATTTTGACCTGCCCCCCGTCACTCAGCCCGAGCCATCCCAGCCTGAGGCGGCTGCTCAAAACACCGCTACCCAAGCCGATGGGCCAATCCTGGGGTTAGATCCAGGGCCGCTGCCAATCCCCGAGGGGGCAGGCGATCCTCCCACAACCCGCTCCCGCCAATCCCTGCCCGCCTCAGTCTATGGCGATCCCCTGCCTCTAGTAGCAGCAGAAGCAACCTTGGAGTCGGTGATTGCTGCTTTGCCGCCAGTGCCTGCGATCGCACCCCATGAAGCCGTCCTAATTGCCGAAGCCCAGGCCGAATCCGAACCCGCCCCCCCCAGCGAAGCCCTATCCTTTGCCCTGGCAGAAGACCCGATTAAACCCGTTGCCGCAGACCCCGCTCCAGAATCCGCGCCGACCGCCACCCCAGTGACCGACACTGTCGCACTCTCCTCCGCCTTTAACCCCGCCCTGAATCAAGACGCCATCTTCCAAGGTGGCTCAGAGTCCTTAGTCGCGCGGGTCGTGGGCAGCGCTGAAGGCACCCGCACCGCTGAGGGCCACCGCACCCCCGCCTTCTACGGCCATGTCGATCCCGGCAACGGCGTGTGGAACCTGGGCACCTTTTCTTACCAGCATGGAGCCAGCAGCCCAGAAGACGCCGACCGTCGCCAGCTCCAGCGGCTGAAGAACCAGACCCGCACCCTAGAACAGCGGGCCACTACCGTTGGCTTGACCCTGAGTTTGCCGGAAATGCTCAACGGCATTGCCCTGGCTAATCAAGCCCCCGCCGCAGCTTTAGGACGCCAGGGCTATCTAGACTGGCTGTCGGAAGCCCATCGCCTCGGCATGGCTGGGGATGAGGCAATTCTGTGGGCGCGGACTCG
>PXDR01000370.1 GCA_003566335.1 Cyanobacteria bacterium T3Sed10_344R1 | reverse complement strand
TCGCAAACCAAGCCTGACGGTTAAGATTAGTCAAAGACCGCACCCATCACAGAACCCATGACCTCCTACGCCACGTCTACCGCCCGCGCCGACATGGGCGAACTGCGCCGTCTCAGAAGCTTGCTGCCGCCAGAGCTGCAAAGCTGGGTGACGGTAGAACCCGCTACCGACGTATCCCCACCCCTGATTACCTGCGAAGAACTGGGCAAAGACCAGGTAGAAGTGCAGGTCGATTTGGCCAAGTGGGAAGTCCTGGCGCTAGACCAGCGCAACCTGATTTTCTGGCACGAGGTGGCCCGAATTCAAAACGACACCATTCCCCGCGATGGTTGGGAAATGGCGGCCCTAGCCATTGGTTTAGGTGGAGCAGTCGGCGAACTGTGGGTACAGGATGGGCTGCTGTTGCTCCTGGCGCTCTCCCTCTGCGGCTTCTCGGGCTGGCGACTGTATCGCCGCAACAATGGCCAAAAGACCCTGCAAGAAGCGATTGAAGCCGACGAAAAGGCGATCGCCCTAGCCACCCGGTTTGGCTACACCCTGCCCAATGCCTACAAGAGTTTGGGCAGCGCCCTCAAAACCTTAATTGAACAAACGCCAGTGAAGCGCAAGCGCGATCGCTACGTCAAGCGCCTCGACGCCCTGAAGAAGAGCGCCGCTCGGGCCAAAGAGCGCTCTCGGGCAGGATACTCCGGCGGCTACTAAGGCTAGGTCTCCCAGGGTCTAGCAGATAGGCTCGGTATTAGGCAAGCCGTCTAATCTGGACGTTAGCCGAAACAGTGTTATCTAGTTGCCTCAGCCAAATTTGGTTGGGGCGTTTTTTTGTGGAAGGGACTTGTTGAAGAAAATCTAGCTAGCATCTCCGAAATTTTACGGATACGCTTGGAGTCTATAGGCAGGGGCTACCGGGATTGTCTGAGGCGGTTCTAACGGGTTTCTGGTGATTACTATGCTGAGATTTGCTGCGCGTCTTGCTTGTGTCGTGACGGTGAGTGCGGTCGGGCTGGGGCCGAGGGTTGTTCAGGCTCAATCTGTTGTAGCGGCTCCGGGCTCAACCCAGGTTCAGCAAACCCAGAATCAGTACATCATCACTGGCGGCAGTCAGTCGCAGGATGGCACGAACCTATTTCACAGCTTTCAGCAGTTTGGCCTGAGCGCATCAGAGGTTGCCACCTTTTTGGCCGACCCCAACGTTCGCAACATCTTGGGCCGCGTTAACAGCAGCAATCCCTCGGTGATTGACGGGCTACTACAGGTCTACAACAGCGACGCCAATTTATTTTTAATCAACCCTAGCGGGATTCTGTTTGGCCCCAATGCCCAGCTCGACTTGTCTGGTTCGTTTATGGCCACCACTGCCGAGGCGATCGGCTTTGGCGATCGGTGGCTGACTGCGGATCAGGCTGGGGACTATAGCCAGTTTGGCGGTGATCCAACCGGGTTTGGGTTTGGCGCACCGGGTGCGATCGTCAATGCCGGGGACTTGGCGGTGGCGTCTGGGCAATCCCTTAGCTTGATTGGCGGCACGGTGATCAATACGGGCAGCCTCAGTGCACCGGGTGGACAGGTTGCGATCGCAGCCCTTGACGACGGCCAAGGCATTCGTCTCAGCCGCGAGGATATGGCTCTGGCGTTGGACTTGATCGATGTAGATCCAGCTGTGCTCAACACCACAGGGTTGATGCCAACTCAGTTACCTGAGCTATTGACGGGGGGAAACCTAGGGTCAGCTACCGGGCTATCGGTCACAGCAGACGGCGCAGTTCAACTCACGGGGGCGGGGGTAAACATCCCGACTACGGCGGGAACTGCGATCGCAGCGGGCAACATCACGGCCAGCGGTGGGGAAATTGCCGTCTTGGGTGAGCAAGTCGCAATAGTCGGTGCAACCCTAGACACCTCGGCAGCAACTGGCGGCGGCCAAATTCGCATCGGCGGCGACTATCAAGGACAAGGCAATCTACCCACCGCCCAGCGAACGGTGATTAGTCCAGAGGCAGTGCTGCGGGCCGATGCGACTGAGGCGGGTGATGGGGGCCGCATCATTATCTGGGCCGATGATGCCACCCAGTTCTATGGGTTAGCCAGCGCCCAGGGGGGCACAGAGTCTGGCGATGGCGGCTTTATTGAGGTGTCGGGGCACCACCGCCTGACCTTTCAAGGAGAAACCCTGTTAGCAGCCCCCAACGGTACGGTCGGCACAATCTTATTAGATCCCGATTTCATTACGATTATTGCTGGGGATGAAGGGACATTAAATGCCCAGTTTATAGCTATACCGAATAGCGGCAGTATCTTTTCCGATAATCCTGATGTGGGCGCAAACACCCTATCAGCCAGCCGACTTGAAGCACTGGGAGCCGATGCCCACATCATGCTTCAAGCCAACAACGGCATTCAGTTAGACACCTCTTTAAATCTACAGATTGCTAGTGGCGGCTCAATCACCTTTATTGCCGACGGCAATAATAATGGCATCGGCGATTTCACAATGAATCCAGAGGACAGCATTCAAACCCGGGGCGGCAGTGTCACGATTGAAGCGGTCAATATAACCACCGGAGATATCATTATTAGCGCCGCAGAGGGACGCATAAGGCTAATAGCCGAAAGAGATATACAGACTCAGCTTCTATTTAACGATAATGGAGTTGAGCTGACGGCCCAAACTGGATCAATCACCGTTGATCGGATCGATACTAGAGGCGATTTATCCGTCACTGCTTTTGGCAATTTTCGAGCTGACGGCGTACTTGAAAGGTTGGTTCAGGAGCGATTTTCACTCGTTGATAGACCGGATCTAATTCAGGTGTTGCTGGATGCTGGAGTGGCAGAAAGCCAGATATATGATGATTCTGGCAATCTCATCCTGACTCAAATTACTGTCAACAGTGTTTTGCCGATCAGTGTCTTTGTCTCTAACCGATTTACAGAAATTGATGGCGTTATGACAGAGGTGCCCGCTTCAATCTCAATCCGTCATGGTGGCGTCGAGATTCCAGCGGAGATAACTGGCGACCGGCTGCTGATTCAAAATACGCCTGGCACCAGTGGAGACTTTGGATTTTTCTCTGGCCCCAACGTAATCTCAGGTGGCTCTGAATTCTTGGTAATCGTTGATGATGCCGGATTCTTAGACCGAATTGAGCGAAATGAAACCTACAGTCTGATTGACTTACCCGAAGGCGTCAGCGGTACTGTTGGTGCAATTATTCTGGGATCAGGTAGCAACGCTGATGTGATCAACTCATTTCGCAACGCTAGTTTTTTGCCGGAAATTGGTTTAGGGGAGGAAGGAATATCACCGCCTAGTCCAGTGATCAGCCAGCCCTCTACGCCAGATAGTCCTATCAGCGTTGGCAGTTCTGCAAATGCACCAGCCGCAGTTTCTGAAGTAACCGTCACGGATGACCTCAATCCACCGTGCAGTGTGGTTGCGATCGCAACTCCCTCACCCGTCGGACGGGCCACGACCTCTCCAGCCCTAGCCGAATCCAACTGTTTGAGTCCGACCGATGGTGACCGCTCAATCTTGCAAATCGAGCCTGACATTACTGACGAGCAGACGGAATAAGCCATGACCCATAAGCGGCAATGGCAGCGGTTAGGACTGGGGGTGCTGGCGCTGATTAGCCTACATCTCAGCCTTTGGTTCGGACAACCCGGGGTAGCCCAAACCGCCCATGACTCATTTCAGAGCGGGGTTTATGCCTATCAATCGCGACAGTTCGAGGCTGCCCTCACCCACTGGCACCAAGCCCTCAGCCAGTACCAAACGGTTCAAGATCGGTTGAACCAAGGGCGAGTCTTAACTGCGATCGCAGCCGCTCACCTAGAGCTGTCCCAGTACGACCAGGCCCAAAACTACGCATTGGCGGCCCTAGACCTGACCGACGACCACCCCACCGTCCGGGCTCAAGCCCTGGGCAACCTCGGCAACGCCCAGCGAGGACTGGGACAACTGCTCTCCGCCATAGACACCTACCGTCAGACCCTGGCGCTGATGGAGCAGATGGACAACCCCCTGGGAGCGGCCCAAACCTGGGGGCTGCTCGGCAACGTTTGGGAAGCTCTAGGAGACTATGACCAAGCGATCGCAGCCCACCAGCGCAACCTAGACCTAGCCCGGGAACTGCAAAACCCAGGGCTAGAAGTGATTGCTTTGGGTAATTTAGGAGCCACCACCGCTACTGCTGGCAATATCGCCCAAGCCATTGACCACTATCAGGCCAGTTTGGCCCTAGCAACGGAAATTGGCGACGCCCTTGGCCAAGCCTACACCCTGCAAAATCTGGGGGCCGCCTACCATCATCAACAGAACCTGACCGCCGCCCTAGACGCCTATCAACAGAGCCTAAATCTAGCTCGCCGTCTTAACCACCGCACCCTAGAAGCCCAAGCCCTCAGCAGTGTGGGCGTCGCCTACGACGACCTGAATGATCTGCCCACCGCCATTGACTACCACCGGCAAAGCCTAGCCCTAGCCCAGGCCCTCAACAGTCCCCGATTAATTGCCGTCGTCCGTAATAACCTGGCCCATACCCTGCTGGAATCCCGCCAACTGACAGAGGCGGAAGGATATTTGCGAGATGCGATCGCAACCCTAGACCGCCTACGCCCCACCACCATCGATAGCTACAACATTTCGGTATTTGACACCCAGGTGTATACCTACAACCTGCTGCAACAGGTCTTGG
>PXDR01000160.1 GCA_003566335.1 Cyanobacteria bacterium T3Sed10_344R1 | reverse complement strand
GCTGAGCCTACTCTCTAACCTAGAAACGGCTTCTATTTCCCTAGACGAATTCGAGTTAGCCATTACCGCCCTAGTGCAGCCGCCGTCGGGACAAGCTAGCCCTAACAACCTGCGGTTTGCTCGCAATTTACGCCACCGGATCGCCGCCAAACTGAAACAAGATGCCAACCCACTCAAGGCCATCATCAACGCCAGCGGCTCTCCCCATAACCGCCTAATTTCTGGCTTGAGCTGGTTCTTCTTGATTTTTACCGTAGTGCCCTCCACCCTCGCTTTGGCTGTCTTTTTAAGTGGCGTTACCCAGCAAAATAACCTACTGGAACGGCAAAATGAACAACTGATTGCACTGCAGAAGGAGAGACAGCAATTAACAACACGGGTGGCCTCCCTCGATGAGGCTGTCGATGGGACGGGTGAACTGCTCAGGAGCATCTCGATTGATGCCCTAATTACCCAAGCATCAAGCGACGACAATCAACCCTCTGCTCCGCTCGATCGCCAATCCCAACGTCTCAATAACCTGAATAACCTGATCAATGACCTGAACAATCGCCTAGATGACCCCGCTGATGAAACTGATCAAAATATCCAGGAGGAACTCGCGGCAATTCGAAGTATCCAGGAGGAACTCGCGGCAATTCGAACCTTATCCAGAGAAGTGCGCTCAACGGCACGGACTCAACGCACTGCAATTATCGAAGCTATAGAAGTAATTAGCAATGCCCCCAATCTCGCCGTTAGCGAATCCGGCAGCTCATCTGGCGAAGAAAACAACAATGGCGGAGAAAACAACACCTCAGTCTCTGAGACACAATCGCCTGCCGAAGTGGATTGGCTCACAGTTGTGATTAGAAACATGGTCAGCATTAACTTTCCGCTGATTTTGGCTGTGGTGGTGATGGGGGCAATGGGCAGTTTTGTCAGCGTCATTGTTAGGGCTAACGAGTTCATTGAGGCCGATAAGTCCCAAGATCAAGATCAAGATTTATTTCTGATCGGCTTCTTTCGTCCGATTGTGGGGATGACCTTTGCCCTATTCTTGCTGGCCCTGCTAGAGTCAGGGGTCTTCTTGAGTGACTCCATTCGCGGCGATCGCGAACGCCGAATTTATCTCTATACTGCGATCGCATTTGCAGCAGGTTTCAGCGAACGATTGGTCAAGGATTTGATTACCGAACACACCGAGCGATTTGTGCGCAAGTAGGGAGCGCAGTTGGCCGAGCTTACTCCGCCGCTGGTTCCACTAGTTCACTATTGACCTCGTTGATCGGGCGACGCTTGAGTTCCACCGATTCTGTTCGGGGCAGCAGGTCAAAGATCTCGCGCATCGCGTCGTCGATGTCTTCGTAAGCGGTTTCCCCCGTGGTTTCGAGCATCACCTCGCCGCTCTTGCTGAACACCACGGTCTTGGGCACAATGCCGTCAAAGTAATAGCCCGGTTCGTCTGGCTCGTAGGTGTCTTTGACCGGGATGGAATCCGCCATGATCGGCACAAAGTTGGCCACCCGCCCATAGGGGGCTTGTAGCTGAGAAATCACCGAGGTGTAGCGCTTACAGTCAGCGCTGTCATCAATGTAAATCACCAAAATCGTGGCCCGGCCTTGGGCTAGGGATTGGCTGAGAGACTGCCGAGGCGGCACGATCGATCCATTCCCGGCATAGAGGGCGAAGATATTGCCGTCGTATTTGTCGTCATTCAGCCCAGCCCAAGCTGGGGCCGTCAACCCCGGCAGCATCAGGCCCAGACAGCAGATCAGCAAGAGTGCACCCACCCAGCGGCGGACGACGGACAGTGCAGCAGAAAATCGATCTAGGGCCATGAAGTCAAAAGAAACGGGCAAACGCCTTCATTATCTGGGATAGAGGTCACACCAAGCAAACCGATGCCGGGGCAGGCGTAGGCGCAAGGGATCGATAGGATTGACGGACTGCAAGATCCGGAAGCGTCGCGGTTGGCGCAAGGCTGGGGGCTTGCAGTCCGAGGGGTCGGTAAGTCCAGTTGACCCAAGCTGGGGTTAGGACTCGGCCTGGCGCAGTTGCTCGATTTCTTGGCGGATTTGGGTCAGTTCTTCCGTCAGGGCTTGCAGATCGCTTTGGACGGTGATGTCCACAATCGGCATGGCGATCGCAGTTACGGTGCGATCGCTGGCGGGGGGATTGGTGAACCGGTTGAAGGGTTCCGGCAGTTGGGCTGCGAGATCATCCACAAATCGCCGCGCTTCCCGCTCGGTTACCTCGCCTTTTTCGGCTAAGTCAGCGGAGAGCCGATCAAAATCCGTACCAATTTCGCTGTACTTTTGACTTTGGGCTTGGGGATCTTGAATCGCTTCAATCAAGGTGCTAGCCGCGCCAAGGGTGACCCGCAACCCCTTTTGCACCATTTGGGACAAGTCTTGGGTAAAGTCTTCAGAACTCATAGGTCTTACCGCCAGCTCAAAATTTACTGCTTGACCCGACCCGTTCATGCTGCGGCATCGGGCTTAGTTCTATCTTGCCCCATCTGCCCAAGGCTGCGGTAGCTCTAGAGACGTAGACTGCCCGATCCGTGGGCCAATTAAGGCCGAATTCAGGCAGTTTGCTCCAAAAACTGACTCAAGTCTTCCAAAATTTGGGTCAAGGCGGCTTCTGTGGTCAGACGAATGCGATCGTCCCGCAGGGTCAGCAAGAGCTTGGCCGCAAACGGGCTCGGCCAGATATTGGGGTTACAGAACACTTCCAAAAACACCTCCCCCGTGTACTGGTATTCCATCGATTTTTGAGGTTGGCGGCGACCGCCAGCGGGCGCTGCAGACACCGCCTTGAGGCTTTGGGTCAACTCCCCCAGGGCTTGCTGCAAAGCCCGAGCGGAATCAGGGGAAAAATTAAAGCGTACCGAACCCTGAACTAAGTTAAACGTAATTTGAGACACCATTCATTCAGTCCTTATGCAGCAAGGGTTTCATTGTCTCATCCCCTGTCCCCACGCCCCAGCGATAGCTTAGAGAAGATTCCACAGTCTTAGCGAGCCACGCCCGAAGGGCTTTACAGCCAACAGCCAATAGCCAACAGCCAATAGCCAACAGCCACCCCCATGCCCTACCCCACCGACCCCTTCCGCTTCGCCGTGATCAGCGACCCCCACGTTGCCCTACCCCACACTGTATGGCAGGCAGAAAACCGCTTCCACCTAGTTGAGGTGAGCATTCCGGCGCTGGAGCAAATTTTTGAGCAGCTCTGCGCTCTGGATTTAGACTTTCTGCTGCTGCCCGGCGATCTGGTGCAGCACGGCGAGCGGGAGAACCATGCTTGGTTGGCCCAGCGCTTGAACCAACTGCCGTTTCCGGCCTATGTGGTGCCGGGGAATCATGACGTGATTGTGCAGCAGGGCTGCGATCGCACCTTAAGCCAGGCCGAATTTCCCCAGGTTTACCAAAAGCAGGGCTATGACGGCAGCGATAGCCCCCAGGCTCAGGGCTACCATCAGGAGCTATTACCAGGGCTGCACTTGGTGACCCTAAACTCCAACCGATTTGAGGCTGATGGTCAGCTCTACCCGGTGGGTTGGATCGGGGAAGATCAGTGCCAGTGGCTAGCGCAAACCCTGGCTAAGCTTCAGGGCCAAACTGTCTGGCTGATGCTGCACCACAACTTAATTGAGCATTTGCCAGGGCAGTCCCGCACATCTATGGGGCAGCGCTATATGGTGGCCAATGCCCCGGCGGTGCGAGACCTGTTGACCCAGCATGGGGTGCAGCTAATTTTCACCGGTCATCTCCATGTGCAGGATATTGCTCGCCAGGGCAGCCTCTGGGAAATCACCACGGGCTCGTTAGTCAGCTATCCCCACCCGTACCGAATTATTGAAGCCAGCCCCCAGCCCGACCAAAACCGGCTACAGCTGCGCATTACCTCGCCTTGGGTGGCATCAGTGCCAGACTGGCCCACCCTACAGGACACGTCACGGAACTGGATGGCCCAGCGTTCCCCTCGGTTTATGGTGCGGTTACTGACCAATCCCCCGCTAAACGTGTCCCAACGGGAGGCGGTTGCGATCGCACCTCAGCTCAGCCAGTTTTGGGCTGCCGTAGCGGCGGGGGATACCGACTTCGACTGTCAGCACCTGCCCCAGGCGCTACAGCCGTTCTTCAGTCGCTTCAATGGCAGTGAAATTGGGGACAATCAGGCCGTGTTGGACTTAGCGTTAAACCCAGTGTCCTAGGGCGTATCGGGCGTATCGGGGGACTCGGGGGGCGTAGATTGCGATCGCAAAATCCCAAATACCGAGGTGTAGCCATGCAAAAAAGTCGTGTCCCCAATCGGGCCGATTTCCCCATTGCAAAACGCCCCACCGACCGCCAGCGGCAGGTACTTCTGAAACAACCGGGCATCAAAGTGCCGCTGCCGGTATAGTTCATAGCCCCGGCCAATACAGGTAAACATCAACGCCCCCACCGGGCTGTTGCTGCCAACCCCATCCCCCATCTGCTGCTCCATTTGATAGCGGCGCAGTAATAGCTCTAATTCTTCTGCCGATGCTTGGGCATCCCGCAGATGAAACTGGATGCGCTGCCCGGGTCTGATGCGATCGCCAATGGCAATGGCCCCAGCCTTGGGATCAACCCCGAGCAAGTTGCGAATTAAAAAATCTCCTTGGCCCAAATTTTGCTTAAAGCTGCTCTGGGCCACGCCGATGAATAGCGCACTCTGGGCCAACTGG
>PXDR01000534.1 GCA_003566335.1 Cyanobacteria bacterium T3Sed10_344R1 | reverse complement strand
GGCTGGTCGAGTTCTGGGGCATCCGGGGCCGAGGATTGGGAGGGATAGGGCTGGGAAACCATAGGGGAATGGGCAGAATAATGGACAAAAACACGCAGGACACAGCAGGACAACCATTGCCCCCCCTCAACGGTCAGGGGCTCGGTGGCAACGGTTCGATAGCTCGCTCTAGTGGGTCTGGGTCTGGGAAGAAGAAGACTGTGGGGGTGTTGGGGTCGGCGATCGCCCCATCCCCTGCTCTAGCACCCGCACGAGCTGACCAAAAATCTGCTCAATGGCGGTGCGATTGTCCGGTGAGAGCTGATCTTGGGCCAGTTGGGCTGGCGTTAGATCCAACTGTTGGGGAATAAAGTCTCGCAGGCGGTAAACCAGGGTGCTGAGAATAAACACCGCCAATTCAACGTCAACGCTGGCATCAATATCACCCCGGTCAATGCCCTGCTTGACCAGTTCCCGGATGTAGCCAGAGGAAGCCATTTGGGTGCGCTTTAGCACCTCATCATGGAAGGGCAGGTCGCTGTAGAAGGCCCGGTGGACGATCTGGCCGAGGGCGGGGTAAATCAGCTCAAACTGGGTGCTGGCCCGAAACAGCCAGCGCAGATAGGCAAAGAACCCAATTTCCGACTCTGGGGGACGGGAAGCTTTGAAGTAGGCGATTTTTTGCTGGGTCGCCAGATCAATCAGGTGCAGGTAGAGGTCTTTTTTATCTGCGAAGTACTGATAAAAGCTGCCTTTGGCAATCTTGGCCTGCTTGGCAATGTTAGAAATCGAAGCGCTGTCGTAGTCTGCGATCGCAAACTCTGCGATCGCACAGTCGATAATCCCCTGCCGCTTGGCCTCGGGCAGGTTGAAGAAGGTGGCGTTGGGCATAGGTAAACCCGGAAACCAAAATGTGACCGACCGGTCATATGACTGGGTGGTCACATTCTAACAACTGATTCCCCTTTTTGTTGGGCTGTCATCCCGTTCAGCCAATCAAGCCGTTTTTCGTCCCAGTACTATGGGGCTGGGCATAGCGATCAATCGTGAGATCTGGCGCTAAATTTGGCCCCATGCGTTTGGCAACAGGGAGGTAAAAGGGATATGCGAGTGCTGCTACAGCGGGTGCGGTCTTCTCGGGTGACCGTTGCGGGGGAAACCATTGGCGAAATTGGTCGGGGGCTGACTCTGCTGGTGGGCATTGCCCCCACCGATACCCCTGAGACGCTGGAGTGGATGGCGCGCAAGTGTTTGGGACTGCGGGTGTTTCCTTTGCCGGAGAGCGATCGGTTTGAGGCGTCGGTCGAGGATGTGGGCGGTGGGCTGCTGGTGGTGAGTCAGTTCACGTTGTATGGCGACTGTCGCAAGGGGCGACGCCCGTCTTTCGATCAAGCGGCTGCCCCAGCGGTTGCAGACGACCTGTATCAGCAGTTTGTGGCGCGGTTGCGGCAGAGTGGGCTGCGGGTGGAGACGGGGCAATTTGGGGCAATGATGCAGGTGTCGATTGAGAATGATGGGCCAGTCACCCTGATGTTGGAGCGTTGAGGGGACTAGCGCTGAGGCATTGTTGTGGAGCGTTTCAACTACATCAACGCAGATAACCGCTGGCTTCTCGCAAGACTTGAGGAAGTTCTGGCTTGTCAGTTGCAACAACCTCCTCGGGCAAGTGTTTGTGATGGGGAAAACTCGCTAAATCTGGGAAATGGGGTGTGCTGTCATAACGGAAGATGAGTTGGTTATTTTCATCCTGGAAATGATAGCGATAGTCAAGCTGGGTAACCTGGCCGTCAATCACCCGCAGCGCCTCACTGACAGCCAGTAAATATTTGGCCTGCAACCGTGCCCTGAGTTTGAGGTTTGCCCGCTCTGGAGATAGTATGGTCGCAGTAAATTGCTCGACGTAGAAGTTGGGCAAGGCTAGTAATTGCTGCTCGATCGCGTCAAAGTAAGCGAGCAATGTCTCACGCGACATATTGCAGCCTTTGGTCTAGATCCTGGTATAGGCCCAGGTATTGTTGATAGGTGCCTGCCCACTCTACGAGGTCTTTGTTATCACTGGTCTTGCCTTGGCTGTACTGGGTAAAGAATTCGGCGGAATCCATTTGGTGTTGCAGCTCATAGGTCGTGAGCTGCTTGGCTAGGGCAATGAGGGCATCGAGGGGGGTGGTGTATTCGATGATTTGCTTGCGCATTGGCCATACCGGTCTGGTTTCAGCCCATTGTGACAGATTTTTATCGTTCCTACGCTCAGCGTGGGAACGGCATGACGGCGCTCCTGCGCCCCGGGGTCAGGGGACGCAGGAGCGCCGGGAGTGGACGTGTCAACGCGGGAGCGTTGGCACGATGAAAGGACATTTCACATACCTCCCTGAGATTTAGTTCAGCGGCACGCGCTTGATTAGCACCGACATCACCTCACCTGGTTGGCCCGTGGGCTGGGGTTTGCACCAGTCATTCGGTTCGGCGTAGCCGCGTCGGTGCAGATTGCTGATGGTCAGACGCACCGCAATTTCAGGGCCAAACAAAACGTGGCGCACCTCCGGAGAACGCTCGGGGAACGGATCTCCGGCCACGGGGCGGCAATCGCCCAAACGATCTCGGGGATTGCCGCTGCCAGCACCGCCAGCGGCAGGAGTAGCGGCTTCGGTGGAGTCAGTCGATTCAGTCGGCTCAAACGGTTCAGATTGGTTGAACATGGGTTGGGTTTCCTTGAGGACAACAAGTGAAACACCAAAACCCAAAAACCCGGCTCCCCAGAGCTGCCGAGGCTCAATACAATTGAGCAGGGCAAGCAGTGCTCTCAGGGGGCCGGGCTAAACTAGCGCCAGCCACCAGATAGCTTGGATATCTGGGGGTTATTGCTGCCTGGTGGTGGTCGCACACCACTGGGCAGAGCCAAGTTTTCGGACTCTAGTGACAGGTCATAGACGGCCATTCAGACGCCATTCACCAAATCCTAAACGGCGAATTTAGCCACGTCAACCCCTGCCAAAAAATCAAGGTGTGTAAGACCTCGGAGGTTTCTAAACCTCCGAGGTCTGCGCCCCGCACTAACCGCGAATCACCGTGATCTGACGACCACTGGCTGTTTGGGTCTGCGTTGTCATCGTGCGCTCAGCAATGGGAGGCAGCCCCGGTCGCTGGTCAAAAATCACCAACCAACCGCTCATCAACCCCAGCCCTGCGAGGTAGTGATCCAACTGTTCCAAACCAGCCTGGATAGGATCCGGTCGCCCGGCTCGCCAAACCTTTAGCTCTATCCCCAGCGTCACATCCCCGTAGCGCAGGCACAAATCCATCCGGGCAGAACCGATCGCATATTCCCGCTCTAGAGTGCCGCCGCCATTGATGACGCGATGCAAAAAAGCCATCAGCACCAAGTGAGGGGCAATCTCATGATACGGCGCACTCTTGAGCAAAGGCTGTCCGTGCTGCCGCCAAAAGCTAAGGAATGAGGTTAACAACTCATTGACATCAAGTTTTCCTTCAGGCGTGAGCCAATGGGGCTGAATTTGCGGCAGGCTATCCTGCGGGCCACTGGCTAATACCCTGGGTAAAACTTCCCGATAAATTGGGTTGGCGGGCGTGAGTCCTCCAGCTGGATTGCGTACCACCAATCCTAAATCCACCAAGAACTGACGGTCATCCCCAGGAATATTTCCCAGTTCTTCCCCCGCCAATAGCGGCTCAATGATGGCCCGCACCCGGTCTTCTCGCAAAATGCTGGCCAGACTGTCGAGGTGAGTATCCTGCCGTTGAATCAGAATTTCTTTAGCGGTGTTGACATGGTCAGGGGTGATTTCTTCCTGCGCATCAGGGGCAATGACTTCCACAATTTGCCGAGCCAGAGCATTGACCAGCCACGGCTGCCCCTGGGTTAGGTCGAAGGCTTGCTGCACCGCTGCCGCCGAAAAGATCTGCCCAGTTTCTGCCGTGTGTTGCTGGTAGAGTTCCGTAACATCCGCCAGGGAAAAGTTGCCCAGGGTCAGAGATTCCAACTTAATGTTGAAGGGGCTTGATGTGTTGAGCCGGGTACTACCGCCAGAGGCCACCTTATAATCCCTGACATCTCTCACGCCGATGAGAGCCAGGGATTGAGGAAAACCAGTGGGTCGGCTGGGATAGCCCGACCGCAGTTGTCTAAGTACCGAAATTAACGTTTCATCTTGCAAAGAGTCGATCTCATCAATCAAGATGACCAGAGGACGAGGAGAGTTTTTGGCCCATTCACTTAGGGCTGCACCGATTTGTTGACCCGCAACCGTTTGAGGCCAGGGCGGCGGTTGTAAATCTGAGGGTAAATGAAATTGGGTCGCCTGCCGCCAATCGCTCAGCATGGCGGCTTCGGCAGTGCCTGGATCGTTCGGGAAGGCGGCTCCCACCTCGGCAGAGACCATGACGGCGGTGTATTGTCCACTCTCGGTTAACTGCTGAGCCAGGGCTAACATGGCCGTAGTTTTGCCGGTCTGGCGAGGGGCGTGGATGACAAAATAACCCCGCTGAGCCACTAACCGCTCTAGGTTAGGCAGTCGTTCCAACGGCGACAACATGTAGTGAATATCGGCCTGGCAGGGGCCAGCGGTATTGAACCATTTGGGCATTGCTTGCACGACCGCAGATCACAGAGTGCAGTATAGACCGTCGGCCTGGCTGAGACCTCGGAGGTTTTAAAACCTCCGAGGTCTCAGCCAGGCCGACGGTCTATACTGCACTCTGTGATCTGCG
>PXDR01000608.1 GCA_003566335.1 Cyanobacteria bacterium T3Sed10_344R1 | reverse complement strand
TGAGTGGGGCGGATCTCAACCAGGCTAACCTCAGCGGCACTAACTTAACCCGAACCAATCTGTTGGGGGCTGACCTGAGTGGAACCCAACTGAATCAGGCCATTTTGGCCCGCTCGACCCTGAACCGCTCTGACTTGAGTGGGGTTGACCTCAGCCATACTGACCTAGCCGGAGCCAGTTTAATTGGGGCTGATCTCAACCGTGCCAATCTGTCCCACGCGAATCTCTCTGGAACTAACCTGAAGCGGGCTGAACTGCAGCGCGCCAACCTCAGTGGGGCTGACCTCAGCGGAGCCGACCTGACCGATGCCCGACTGCTGAATGCCGACCTTTCCCAGGCTAATCTCGGCGAGTCTAACTTAACCGGGGCTAGGCTCAACCGAGCTAACCTGACCCAGGCCAATCTGACCCAAGCCAATCTCCAGGATGCAACCTTGATGGGCACCAATCTGACGGCAGCCCAACTGCACAGCACCCGATTGACCGCAACCAACCTCAGTGGCGCTAACCTGACAGATGCCGACCTGGTTGATCTTGACCTGGCTGGCGTGAATCTGACTGGGGCCAGTCTCGATCAGGCGAGCCTGCGGAATGTGGCGCTGCAGGGCGCGATTTTGGGGGATGAAGATTTGACGAAAGCGGCCAGTGCTGTGCAGTCATCGTTGCAAACAGAGGGGAGGCAAACAGAGGGGGGACAATCCTTTGTCATTGATCCTGACCTGTTGGATTTGAGCTAAGGGGTAAGGTGCACCGATGATTCAGGCACTTGCCCTCCACACCAGCAGTCCGGGCCTTGGTTTAGGGCGCTGGGACGGCAGCGATATTAATTGCCAAACTTGGGCGCTGGGTCGAGAACTGTCCACCCAGCTTCATCAGCATTTAGGGGATTTTATCTACCCTACCCCCTGGTCTGCCTGGACGTTTCTGGCTGTAGCCCAGGGGCCAGGAGGGTTTACGGGTACCCGCATTGGCATGGTAACTGCCCGCACCTTGGCTGATCAGCTAGGGATACCGCTCTTTTCGATTTCGAGTTTGGCGGCGATGGCAGAGCAGCACCGCTGGCAGTTGGGTGACCCGAGTTTGCTGGCAAACGGACTGCACCATCCGCCAACGGATGGGCCTGACTTGGCGGTTCAGCTAGCGGCCCAGCGGGGCCAATGCTACGGCGCGATCTATCGGGTGAACCCCAGCGGTGCGCTAGAACCGGCGCTAGAGGATGCTGTGTATGACCAGGACGATTGGCAGGCGGTGCTAGACCAGTGGCCCCAGCCCACAAAGCTGATCTTGGCAGAAGGCGATCTCTCGGCAGCCGTGCAAGGGGTACTAAGTCTAGCCGTGACCCAGTGGCAGCAGGGCGATCGCCCCCATTGGTCGATGGCGTTGCCGTTTTATGGTCAGCAGCCAGTGTGAAGTAAAGGCTATTGCCCCACACTCCCCTCTGCTGTCGCCAAACTCGGCGTTGCTTCCATCGGCTGGTTGTAATAAACCATGGTGGTGGTCGAGTTCACCTCGAAGCCGATGCGTTGATAGAAGGACTGCTGCAAGCTGGTCATCAGGTAGACCCGTTCGACTCGGCTCATGTGAGGGTGCCCCATCACGGTTTGGACGAGTTTGCGGCCTAGGCCAGCGCCTTGATAGTCGGGATCGATTACAACGTCCCAAATGGTGGCGCGGTAGATGCCGTCTGAGGTGGCTCGGGCGAAGCCAATTAAGGTGCTGCCATCCCAGGCGGTGACGACGGGGTGGCTATGGGTGACGGCAATGGCTAAATCTTCGGGGGTGCGATCGCGAGCCCAAAAGGCGGCGCGCTGAAACAACCCCTGGAGCTGGCGCAGATCTTCAGCAGACAGGGTATCGGCATAGCGAAACTGAACGTGGCGACAGTCCATCATTAAATTAACCATCCTGAACAGCAGGAGCAGTAGCTGACGGCAATGGGTTCAGGCCGTCATCGCCCTTAGCATAATGGGAACGCTTAGGTGTTGTGGTTATGGAATCGCAACATTTGCCAGTTTTTTGCCAAGGCCGCTGCTATTTCGTGCTGGGGATGACAGTTTTTTGCTGATTTTTTGGCCGAGTTCTGACCACCAGTTCTGTGTGCCCACTCATGCGCTTACCCCACTCATGCGCCTACTTAGGCGATGTCCGGGGGAATATTTGAAGTCGGAGTGCCTTGGTTTTGCTGCAACTGCTTTTGCACCAGGGTTTGCAGGTCGTCCCGTCGGACTTCGATGCCCTGTTTGGTGTTGCCGGGGCTTTCAAAAAAGATGATGCTGTCAACGGGTTTCATGGCCAGCATCTTGAACAGGATGTGGATGACTGGAACCGGAACGCCCATAACCTGGGGATCTTTGACGGAGTAGGGGCCTTTGGCGACGTCCTGTAGAGAGGGAAAGGCATACACTACGTTTTTGGCGGTGTTGGCCTGCTGACGGTTGCTGATGGTGAGCATCACCCAGTCTTGGTTCAAGGTTTGCAGCACGTAGTACTGCAAGTGCTTCAGCTGAGTCGCGAGGGTTTTGAGGGTGGGTGCGATCGCAGTGATTGCGGCCCCAGTCACCCCATCATCCGGGGACTCTGTGGCTAGGGCCTGAATTTGCTGATCGAGATCCATCAAAACAGAGTTCATGTCGTCAGAATTCACCGCAGATTTACCTCGTTAGAACAATGGGGATGGGAATTCAAAGCTGGATGGGGAATCTTGTTAGATCTTGTTTAGACAGTTGAGGTCATGTTGGCAGCGCTGCGGGACAAGCTGCGGTTGGGGCAATGTCGGGCCAACCTTGGGGCAACCCTGTGTTAGGGTTTTGACCATAAACCATCGGGGCGGGAGTCTGCCAAACAGTGGAAGCACTGTTTCATCTACTTGTTGACGAGCTCACCCAAGCGACTCAGGCAGGGGAACGGGACTGTCATGGGGTTGCCCATCGCATCACCCAAGAAGTCCAGCGGATCTGTACTGAAAGTCAGCGAATTCAAGTTTCTGGCGAGGTCAATGCCTGGGCCATTACTTTGGGCAAGCATCGGCTGTCTCAGTGCCTAAAGTACTACAAACTGGGCTCCCATCGTGGTCGGATTGAGCTGCACAGTACCTTGAGTGCGATCGTATACCGCTCCATCGCCCCGCCTCAAGTTCAGGCGAGTTATCAGGCTCGACTGACCCTGATTGAAGATTTTTTGCAGGGCTTTTATGTTGAGGCGCTCAAAGCCTTTCG
Organism: Cyanobacteria bacterium T3Sed10_344R1; assembly: GCA_003566335.1. Classification (GTDB taxonomy): domain Bacteria; phylum Cyanobacteriota; class Cyanobacteriia; order Phormidesmidales; family Phormidesmidaceae; genus PXDR01. The sequence continues at coordinate 1,494 of PXDR01000608.1, read as the reverse complement.
GCGCGAAAATCAGCTGTCTCAGCGGCACCAGCCCCGCACTCGGTTAGAGCTTGGGGAATACATGGCCTTTTGCGAACGCTATGGCAAGCGTCGCATTCCCTTGCCCCGCCGTCGTAGTCAGCAGTTGATTATTCTGCGGGCTCAGACGTTTTCTCGACAGCAGCCCCCGGAAACAGCTTTAGACATTGAGCAAAGCACTGAAAACAGTGGTGATGGGGATCAGGTGCGATCGCCCCTAACGTCCAATGCTCGGCTACGAGAGCAACTGGTTGCCCACGGCGAACCTTTGCCGGAGGAGTCTCTGCGGGATCGGGTGGTGGAAGCGCTGATGGACTACCTGAAGCAAAATGACCAGGCCGATTGCGCAGATTACTTCACCCTGCGGCTGATGGATCTGCCCACCAACGAGATTGAGTCTTTGCTCAACCTCACCCCCCGAGAGCGGGACTACTTGCAACAGCGTTTTCGCTATCATCTCATTCGCTTTTCTTTGGCCCACCACTGGGAGCTGGTTCACGAGTGGTTAGAAGCTGACCTAGGCAATAACCTGGGGTTGACGCCCCAGCAGTGGCAGACCTTAGAGGCCACCCTCAATCCGCGTCAGGCGCAGCTACTGGCGCTCAAAAAGGCGGGAAAACCCAATCCAGATATTGCCCACGCTTTGGGCTATACCCCCATTCAGGTGCAGAAGCAGTGGTCTAAGCTGTTGGAGCAAGCCTGGGAAATTCGCAATCCCTAGGGGTTCTGGGCCTTAGCAGTGCTATTGCCAAGGGGGTGCCCGGTGCTAACGATAGGGTTGTCTCTGGTTATGTCCGGACTCACAAAATGCGGTGATGAATAGTGGGTCAGATACCATCTGGGGCCTGCGATCGCATCACGTCGTTAAAGTCTGAATCAGAACCTGACCGAGATCACTTGATTGAGACAACTTGAACTAGATTCTGAACCAGCCTTTGACTGCACCCATCAGGCAATGCCCATCATTCACTCCGACTCATTAGCGAGAAACCTACCGTGGATAATCGTTTTCAAGCCCTCCTGAAACGCCGGCTCCAAGCAGAATTTGAACAGCGGCCCCCGCTGTTCCCTTGGGAGTCTGAGCCGATGGACTATCCTGAAACGGCTGGTTCATTGGGCACTGATTTAGCCCTAGCTCAGCCCTGGACTGCCCAACTGCGCTCGTCTTTAAATCTGCCGGTGCTGCCGCCAGATTTAGTCCTGGCGACCCTGCTCGAGCGTTGTCAAGACATTGTCCAGACCTCGTTTAAGCAGGGCATTCGTCTCGTCAAAGCTGTAGAAGATTTATTTCCTGAGCAGCCCCAAGCCCTAGAGCAAATTGCTGGTTTGGTCTTGACCCCAGCCTATCGGTCTGGGTTGGTTGAGGCTCCTGCGGCTGAACTTGAGGCCCTAGGCTATGACCAGGCCAGCCAAGAGCAGCAAATTGCCCTCTCTATGCTGGCGGCCCAAGAAATTCTCTCTGCCCTCAGTCTGACC
>PXDR01000201.1 GCA_003566335.1 Cyanobacteria bacterium T3Sed10_344R1 | reverse complement strand
GTCAAAAAGGTGATGTTGCTCCAGCCTGATGCCTCTCTGAATTTGCAAACCGTAGCCCTCACTGACACCCAGGATCAGCTGGCTATGGTGCTGCCTTGGGACAGCAATCATCTGCTGTCTTGGGTCGATCTCTATCTCAGCACCCAGGAGGAAACCTTCACCGTGGACAAGGTGCTGGATGACTATGCCGACTACTGGTCGGCGCAGAACGGGGCATAGCTCCCAGTTGTTTCTGTTTACCCGCCACTGCTTTACCCGCCACTGCTTTACCCGCCACCGCCTCACCCGCCACTGCCCTACCTGCCATCGTTGTTGCAACTCCTATGACTACAGTGCTGAACTCTAAAACCTTTCCTCGCTTTTCTCCGAAGTGGCTACGCAGCCCTTGGGCGATTGTGATTAGCGTCATCCTGGGCGCTTACATTGGCAGCTTTCACCCTGCGGTGGCGCGTCAGCTCCAGCCCTTGGGCAGCCTGTATCTGGGGTTGCTCAAGATGTGCGTGCTGCCGATTTTGCTGTCGGCGATTTCCAACAGCATTGGCCGATTGATGCGCACCCACGATGCCCAGCGCTACGTCCGCCGGATTTTGCTGGTGTTTCCCCTGAGTCTGGTAGCGGTGAGTGCGATCGCAGCGGCAATTGCTGCGATCGCAGGCCCAGGCCGCAACCTGGCCGCCAGCACCCTAGAAACCCTGGGGGTGTTGATTAACCAGTCGGGGGTAGACATTGAAATTGCCCTGAGTGGCCCCACCACGACCGCCGCCACCAACAACATCGGCAATCTGGTGGTGGACATTGTGCCAGAAAACATCTTCACCGCCCTGAGCGAAGGCCAGACCCTACAGGTCTTGCTGTTTGCGATTATTTTTGGCGTGTCTCTGGGCTTAATTCGCACCCAGAGCACCAACGCCCTGTTTGACATCCTCGACAGCATCTACCGCAGCTTTAACCAGGTGATCCACTGGCTGACCTACCTACTGCCCATTGGCCTTTGCAGCCTGCTGGCCTATCAACTGTCTGAAATCGGCATTGAAGTGCTGGTGTCGATGGTGGGCTTTGTGGTGGTGATGCTGGTGATTTCCCTGGTGATTTATCTGGTGGGCACCCTGGTAATTTGGCAACGCTCTGGCCACTCCCTGAGCCAAGTGATGTCGGCGATGAAAGACCCCACCATCTTGGCTTTGGCCACCTCTAGCAGCTTGGCCTGCCTGCCTGCCGCCATCAGCAGCCTCAGCGAAGACCTGGGCTTTGACCGCCAAACCACTGACCTAGTGACGCCCCTGACCATTACCCTCTGCCGGTTTGGTTCCGTGGCCTACTTTGGTGCTGCCGCCCTCTTCGTCGCCCAGCTCTATCAGAAAGAGATGGGCCTGGGCACCCTAATGATCATCATCGGCGGCTCAATCTTGGCAGGCATGGCCACCTCTGGCGTCACCGGTATCTTGACCCTGACCATGTTGGGCCTGGTGCTAGACCCCCTGCGGCTACCCCTGGATGCGGTGCTGGTGTTGTTTATCGCTATTGACCCGTTGATGGATCCCCTGCGCACTCTGGGCATTGTTCATACTGGGATGGCTACAACTGCTGCGATCGCAAGTCCCGAAACCGTCGCCCAGTCCCAGGGCGACCCCATCCCAGTTCATCAGTAGCCCGCCAGTAACCCACCAGTAGCCCGCCATCTGCCCCCTGTCGCTCTTTCCCTTGCCCCCAATGACCTCCAGATTCCACCGCCCCCTCGGACTCAAAGCCACCCTAGTTGGAGCCGTCTTTCTCACCGTTAGCGCCACTGCCGCCATTGTCTATGTGCCCTGGGCAATCACCTCCCGGCGCAACATCAACACCATCGTCGCCCAGGTGAACAAAGAGATCGTGGTCGGCACCTCCAAAGAAGTGGAGCGGCTGTTCACCAACGCCCAGTCGGCCCAGCAGTTGCTCAGCAGTAGCTTTAGCCAAGACCTGATTGACCTGAGCGATTTGGCCGCAACCGAAGCCTTTATGCTGGGGGTGCTGCGGGCCTACCCTAACTTCACTTGGGTACAGTATGGCGATGCTGACGGCGACTTTTTGGGCGCACAGCGTGGCCCTGACCAGCGGATTCACTTCCACCAGCGGGACTGGGATGCCGACAGCCAAACCACCACCGCCACCGTTTATTCCTACGACGATAGCGGTGCGTTGCCTCGCCAAATCCAGAGCGAGACTGAGGTAATGGATCCACCGTTCTATGCCCCAGAGCGCCCCTGGTACCAGGCTGCCCTGGCCACGCCGGGTCTGCCTGCCGAGACGGTGTATGTGTACCGATCCAACGAAACTCCGGGCATGGATATCACCATCACCCTATCCCGCGAAGACACCGTCAACGGCGTCATCGGCATTGGCATTGAGCTGAAGCAGCTTTCTGATTATCTAGAAGCCCTACAGCAAGATCGGCCCGGCGCGGCCTTTATCATCAACGACCAGCAAGAGCTGATTGCCTCCACCGTGGTGCAAGAAGCCATGCCGACCCAAGCTTCCGTGGATGCCTCGCCCCAGCTCCAGCGGTTTGAAGCAGTGCAAGATCCGCTGCTGCAACGGGCTAGCCAGGCGATCGCAGAAACCTCCGCCTCAGACACCCTGTTGCGCTACACCGACGACCTGACCGGAGCCCATTACTACGTTTCCCTCACCCGCCTGGACTACCTGGACTGGACGGTGGGCACGATTATTCCAGAAGCGGACTACATGGCCAATATCCGCCGCAACCAGCAGATGTTGCTGGTTGTGATTGTGTTCTTTACTGTCTGCACAGCGGGGGCGGCGATTGTGCTGGCCAATCGGTTAATTGCCCAGCCGGTGTTGGGGATTGCCCAGGCTGCCGCCAAAATTGAGGATGAAACCTTTGACCTTGACCAAGATCTCAGCCCGCTCAACGCGATTGAAACCCGGCAGGACGAAATTGGTCGCCTAGCCCGGATTTTCCGTCAGATGGCAAATGAGGTGTACCAACGGGAGCGACGGCTGAAGCAGCAAATTCAGGAGCTGCGGGTGGAAATCGATCAGTCGAAGCGGAACCGCCAGGTACAGGAAATTGTGGAGACGGATTTTTTCCAGGACTTAGCGGTCAAGGCCAAAGCCCTGCGGCGGCGGCAGGAGTGAGTCAGGACGGCGGTTGTCCCTGCCCCGTTTTCCGCTAATCTCAGAAGAGGCCGCAGACCTTTTCACTACACATTTTCACGTAACTATTCAGGCATAATGGCTCACCCAAGCCAGGGGGCAGCAGGCAGCGGACAAGCTGATCCGGCAGCGGAACCGTACAAAATTTTGGTGATTGAGGATGACAAGGTTAACCAGCTAATCCTCAAGCAAATTTTGAGCCGCACGGGATATGACGTCACGATGGCCGCAGATGGCCAGACTGGGATTGATTTGGCGATGGCCCTGCACCCTGCTTTGATTATCTGCGATTGGATGATGCCGCAGATGAGTGGTCTTGAGGTCTGTCGCTGGGTCAGAGAGCAGCCGGAGCTAGCGTCAACCTTTTTTATTTTGCTGACTGCCCGCACTGCAACCCAAGATCGGGTGCGGGGGTTAGACAGCGGTGCGGATGACTTTTTAGCCAAGCCGATTGAGCCGAATGAACTGCTGGCTCGGGTGCGGGCCGGGCTGCGGCTGTATCGATCGAACCAAACCCTGCGCCAGCTCAGCCATAGCCTACAGCGCCAGCAGCAGAAAATGGAGGCGGAGCTGGCCCAAGCTGCCCTATACGTGAAGTCGTTGCTGCCCGATGATTTATCCGGGCCGGTGCCGATTGTGTCGCGGTTTTTGCCGTCCCAGCAGTTGGGGGGTGATTGCTTTGACTATTACTGGGAAGATGACGACCATTTGGTGCTGTATCTCTTAGATATGTCGGGCCACGGGCTGAGGGCGGCGTTGCCGTCGGTGTCGGTGCAAAATCTGTTGCGATCGCAATCCCTGCCCCGCGCCAACCACCTCGACCCCGCCCAAGTGCTGGCCGCCCTCAACCGCCTGCACCAGATGCGGCCCCAAAATCCCCGTTTTTTCACCATTTGGTACGGCGTGTACCATCGCCGCAGCCGCACCCTGACCTATGCCAGCGCCGGTCATCCCCCCGCAATTGTGCTGAAATCTGCGGACGCCAGCCTGCGGCCCCAGTCTCTTGGCCAAATCGGCCAGTTTCCCATCGGCATGATGGCGGATTCCACCTACGAAAACCAGCAGCAAGTGCTGGCCCCAGGCACCACGCTGTATCTCTTTAGCGATGGGCTGTACGAAGTGCAGCGGGCCGACAACGGCAACTTTCTAAGCTATGACGACTTTTTGCAGTTGGTGAATCACTACAGTCAGTCCCAGGCTGTAGATGTCGATACCTTGATTCAAGCGGTACAAGCCCTGCAACAGTCCCCCAGGTTTGAAGATGACTGTCTACTGGTGCAGGCTTGCTTTACTTGATCGTGTTGGTAATTCACCGGGTCGGGCTTCTGCCTGCGGCTGGTGACAACCCCGCTGAGGACGCCAATCGCGCCATATTTTGAGTGCGCAAATGGTTATGGAAATTCTCTAGACGGGATAGGGTGAAACCAGGCAATTCCCGAGGCACCATGGCCCATCTTTTTGGCGACCGACAGTTAGCAATGCTCAGCGGTAAGGGGGGCGTGGGTAAAACCACCCTGTCCTGTGGATTGGCGCGGCAGTGGGCGCGGCAGCGACCGGACGAAACGGTGCTGCTGATTTC
>PXDR01000548.1 GCA_003566335.1 Cyanobacteria bacterium T3Sed10_344R1 | reverse complement strand
TAGAAGCCGCCATCCAATCTGCCGAAGCCGCCAATCGGGTCAAAGGCGAATTTCTCGCCAACATGAGCCACGAATTGCGCACCCCCCTCAACGCCATCCTCGGCTTCACCCAGTTGATGGGCCGCGATCGCACCCTATCCGAGGACCACCAGGCCAGCCTGCGCATCATCAACAACAGCGGCGAACACCTGCTGCGGCTGATTAACGAAGTCCTGGACATGTCCAAAATCGAGGCAGGTCGTGCCCAGGTCAACCTCAAGAGCTTTCACTTACTGGGGCTGGTCAACGCCCTCCGAGACCTGTTTGAAAAACAGGCCAGCCGCAAAGGGCTACACCTGGAAATCGACGTTGCCCCGAACCTCCCCCCCTATCTGATCAATGACGAAAGCAAGCTGCGGCAGATTCTGACCAACCTGCTGGGCAACGGGATCAAATTCACCCAGACTGGCACCATCCAACTGCGGCTCAGTTGCCTTTCCGCAGCGACCAGCAGCCAGAAGTCAGATCCCGTCCCAGCTTCAAAGACAGCAGATCACCCTAGGGGAGATCGGTTACTGATCGAAGTGATTGACACCGGCAGCGGCATTTCAGCCGATCAGCTAGACCATATTTTTCAAGCCTTTATCCAAAGCGACAGCGGGCGGCAAACCGGCGAAGGAACAGGTCTGGGATTGGCCATCAGCCAGCGCTATGTCAACCTACTCGGCGGCCAGCTCGCCGTCGAAAGTCAGCTGGGCCAAGGCACCTGCTTTTACTTCAGCCTGCCCCTGGTACCTGCCGCCGCCGGGTCATCTCCTAGCCCCCAGCAACAGCCCCCCCGAGTCGTTGGCCTCTTGCCCAATCAACCTGCCTACCGCGTTCTGGTGGTTGAAGACCGCTGGGAAAGCCGTCAACTGTTGGTAAGGCTGCTGCGCCTAGTCGGCTTTGAGGTCAAGGAAGCCTGCAACGGCCTAGAATCCCTGGAAATTTGGCAAGATTGGCAACCCCATCTGATCTGGATGGACATGCGGATGCCGGTGATGGATGGCTATGAGGCCACTCGACAGATCAAAGCCCACCTCAAAGGCCAGGCCACCGTCGTCATCGCCCTCACGGCTAGCGCCTTAGAAGAAGAAAAAGCCGTTGTCCTGTCGGCAGGCTGTGATGATTTTGTCCGCAAACCGTTCCAAGAGACGGTGATTATGGAAAAAATGGCGCAGCATCTGGGGGTGAAGTATGTTTATGAACAATCCCCCGAAAATGTTACAAACTTCAAAGCTCCCTTTGAGTGTCCCGAAGACCCCACGACCCCCTGGCAAAACCGCCTGAGCCAACTGCCAGCAGACTGGTTAAAGCACCTTCACCAAGCCGCGACCTTGGCGGATGAGAGCTGGATGATTGAACTCTTAGAGCAGATTCCCCCCGGCTATGGCTTGGAGCAGTGCCACTTGCGCAAGCTGCTATCCGACTTTTGCTACGACCAGCTGATGCAGCTGGCAACAACTGCGTTGACGACCAATGCGTTGACGACCAATGCGTTGACGACCAAAGCCCCTAATCTTCCCCCGCCAAACCAGCCCAAGGCTGGGCCGGAGCCTGACCCAGCTGAGAAATAACTCCAGAAACAAACGGTAGCAATTACCCCAAGGCTGGTTTCATGATGTCCCGCCTGGTCTCCTGACCCACTGCCTCGGCAAAATCTGTCTTCTTCCTGCTGCCCGCATCTATGCCTTTTCCGATGTCTTAACCCATGCCTGACCCCGTGCAAGGCGGCATCCTCATTGTGGATGACACGCCGAACAATCTGCGATTTTTATCCACAACCCTGACGGAACATGGCTACAAGGTGCGTAGCGTCACCAGTGGACAAATGGCCCTGACTGTCGCCCAAGCTGCTCAGCCAGAGCTGATTTTGCTGGATATCAAAATGCCTCATATGGACGGCTATGAGGTCTGTCAACGGCTGAAATCTAGCAGCCGCACCCAAGAGATTCCGGTGATTTTCCTCAGCGCCCTAGATGAGGTGATCGACAAGGTCAAAGCGTTCAACGTGGGGGGAGTAGACTACATCACCAAGCCGTTCCAGCTAGAAGAGGTGCTGGCCCGGATTGAAAACCAGCTTGACCTGCGGCGGGCAAAGGCCGAAGTGCAAACCCTGAATGCCGAACTGGAGCATCGAGTGCGGCAGCGCACGATTCAGCTAGAGCATGAAATTGCCGAACGCCAGCGCGCCCAGGACAAGCTGCTCCATTTAGCGCTGCACGATAGTCTCACCGGCCTGCCCAATCGAACCTGGTTTATGAAGCGGGTGGGGCAAGTGCTGGATCGGGCACGGCAGCACGGCAGCTATCTATTTGCGGTGCTGTTGCTGGATTGCGATCGCTTCAAAGTGGTGAATGACTCCCTCGGGCATTTAGCTGGGGATCAGCTTTTAGTGGCGGTTGCCCGCCGGATTGAAACCTGCCTCACCCCTGGCACCACCCTGGCCCGGTTGGGGGGCGATGAGTTCACCATTCTGATCGATGATGTTGCCAACTTAGAAGATGCCATCAGCGTTGCTGAGCGGATTCAGCAGGATCTGCGGATGCCGTTTCAGCTGGGCCAGTACGAAACCTTTACCAACGTCAGCATTGGCATTGTCCTTGGCGGTAAGCAGTACGAACAGCCCGAGCATCTGCTGCGAGATGCTGATGCGGCTATGTACCAGGCCAAAGGGGAGGGCAAGGCGGGCTACCGGGTGTTTGACAGCAGTCTGCATAAGCGGGCTATGGCCCGTCTAGAGCTGGAAACCGATTTGCAGCGTGCCCTCGATCGCCAGGAGTTTGTGGTTCACTACCAGCCCATCGTTTCGCTCCATGACGGTAGCCTGAGTGGATTTGAGGCGTTGGTGCGCTGGCACCATCCCCGCTTGGGCATGATTCCCCCCAGTCAGTTTGTGCCAGTGGCTGAAGAAACGGGGCTGGTGGTGCCCATCGACCTTTGGGTGATGCGCCAAGCCTGTCATCAGCTGCGGCTTTGGCAGGAGAACTGGGAGCGATCGCACCCCATCACCATGGCCGTCAACCTATCCGTGCAGCACTTCATTCACGCCAACCTAATGGCCGAAATTGATGACATCCTGACCGAAACCGGCCTCAGCGGTCGCAGTCTGCGGATTGAAATCACCGAAAGTGCGATCATGAAAAACGCTGAGTTTGCCACGGTGATTTTAGAACAGCTCAAAGCCCGCCAGATTCAGTTCAGCATTGATGACTTTGGCACCGGCTACTCTTCCCTCAGCTATCTGCATCAGTTTCCGGTGGATGGCCTAAAAATCGACCGCTCCTTCGTCAGCAATATTCAGGCTCGGGATCAAAACCTCAAAATTGTCCAAACCATCATCGCCCTGGCCGATACCCTCAATATGAGTGCGATCGCAGAAGGGATCGAAACCCATCAACAGCTTGCCCTGCTCCAGTCCCTCGGCTGTGAATATGGTCAGGGCTTTTACTTTTCTAAGCCCCTAGCTGCCGATGAAGCGGCAGACCTATTTCAAGCCCCCCAACCCTGGCCCCTGTCCTCCTAGAACCTCGCGAACCAACCGATCCTGAGCTAGCGCCAGTGCCCTAGGGCCAGATAGCTAAACGGAACGACCTCCTAAACTGAACTAGCACTGACCTAGCGACTAAGACCTAGCGACTAATTAGACGAGATAGACCGCTCCGTCGCCGCTCTCGCAAAATTGCCGTTAGGCTAATGTAAACCTTCCCTTAACTCTATGGCTGACCTTCGGATCGATCGCACTTCCAGCAACGCCTTGGGCCAACGCCTCGACCACTATCATCGGCAAATCAAAGCCGTCATCCTCGACCGCCAGCACCCTGTCACCGGACTGCTGCCCGCCAGCACCGCCGTCAACAGTCACGGCAACTACACCGACGCCTGGGTGCGGGACAACGTCTACAGCATCTTGGCTGTGTGGGGTCTTGCCTTGGCCTATCGCCGCCTCGACGACGAGCAGGGTCACGCCTACGAACTACAGCAGAGCGTGGTCAAGCTGATGCGGGGACTGCTGTTTGCGATGATGCAGCAGTCCGAAAAAGTCGAGCGGTTCAAAGTCACCCAAGCCCCCCTCGACGCCCTCCACGCCAAATACAGCACCACGACAGGCAGCACCGTCGTTGGCGATGGCGAATGGGGCCACCTGCAAATCGACGCCACCTCACTCTTCTTATTAATGCTGGCCCAGATGACCGCCTCTGGCCTGCAAATCGTTTACACCCTAGACGAAGTTAACTTTATTCAAAATCTGGTCTACTACATTGGTCGGGCCTATCGCACCCCCGACTACGGCATTTGGGAACGGGGCAACAAGCTCAACCACGGCAATCCAGAACTCAACGTCAGCTCCCTGGGCTTGGCCAAAGCCGCCCTAGAAGCCCTGCAAGGCTTTAACCTGTTTGGCATCCACGGCGGTCAAAGTTCCGTGATCCACGTCCTGTCCGACGAAATTGCCTGGGCGCGGATCACCCTAGAATCCCTGCTACCCAGAGAATCCGGCTCTAAAGAAGTGGACGCCGCCCTCTTAAGCGTGGTTGGCTTTCCCGCCTTTGCCGTTGCAAACCCCGACATTGCCCAGCGCACCCACCAAAAAATCATCGACAAACTCCAGGGGCGCTACGGCTGCAAGCGCTTTTTGCGAGACGGCCACCAGACCGAGCTAGAAGACACCACCCGACTGCACTACGAGCCCGAAGAACTCCAGCAGTTTGAGCATATTGAATGCGAATGGCC
>PXDR01000174.1 GCA_003566335.1 Cyanobacteria bacterium T3Sed10_344R1 | reverse complement strand
GTGACTATCAACAGTGGCACTAGCAACAGTGGCACTAGCAACAACTGCGGTGGCGGGTTCGGAGGGGGCTGACCTTAATCGAGCTCGCTGTTCCCATTCCTGATGAACCGTCCCCTGCGACTACGCTCAGGGGACGGCTGCGTAAGGGGATTCCCAGCAATCGCGCCCCCCAAGCGTGCAGATTTGCAGGTGTTCCGGCAGCCGTTGGCTGGACGGTTGTTTGAACGAGGGAATGAGGTTGTCGGTGTTTGATTTCGTTACAAAAGAACAACTCAATCAAAAGAACTAAATTAGCTCAACTTTCAACGGTTGAGCCTGGTTTGCGATCGCTGAAACCCCTAACCTATAAGTCCTTCAAGTCAACTTATCTAGGGTGATCGCTCAAAGATTGAATCGGGTTTATCTCCATTTAGGGGCTAAATCTGTTTGATTTGGCCAAATATCAGTAATTGTCAGATTGTCACTATTCAAAATTTGTATAATTTGACTAGTATAAAGAGCCCCTGGGCGTCAATATGATTTACGTCTTTTTTAGATTTAGTCTTCAAATGTAAGACATTGTTTTATGGCCAAGCGATCACTTCAAGCATCTCCCACCGGCATTCCACAGGCCAAACGGGCATTTGCGCTGCTGGGCTGGACACAAGAGAATTTAGCTGCCGAGGTCAATCTAAAAACCCGCCAACCGATCTGGCGTTTTTTCACGGGGCAACCGGTCGATCGGCAAGTTTTCATGGAAATTTGCTCAGTTTTAGACCTGGACTGGCGGGAGATTGCTGATAGTCCACCAGTAGAGTTTGCTGAGCCAGGTAGCCGTTTAGACCCAGCGGCGATCAGTCTAGATGACTTGGTTGAAACGGTGCGATCGCAGCGACGGGAAGCGCTGGAAAAAAAATGCGGCATTCTTCAGTTGCTTGACATTGGTCGTCCGGTGAATCTGGATGATGTTTATATCGATGTCAATATCCTGGAAGAGATCGCTAGTCAACGCTGGCAGTCGATCGAAGATCTGCAAAGTTTAGCGCCCTCAGAATTTAATCGTGCGGGTCTAGGGTTAATTGAAGAAAAGCAGTTGTCCGGTATGCAGGCCGTCGAGACCTACGCAAAGCTGCGGGTTTTGGGCCGACCGGGCACTGGCAAAACCACCTTTTTGCAGTACCTGGCCGTTCAGTGCAATCGCGGCACCTTTGCAGCTGACCGAGTCCCGGTGTTCCTCTCTCTGCGAGACTTTGCCGAATATTCTCGGAAGATAAAGAGCTTCGATTTATTTGACTACATTTGCCAGATCTTGGGGGATTGTGGCGAAGAAGATGCGGCTAACCTGTCGCGTTTAATGGGGGCGGGGCGGCTATTATTGCTGTTAGACGGCATGGATGAGGTGCTAAATCAGGACAGCACCGCCGTAATCCGCGAGATTCGTAAATTTTCCGAAAAGTATTACCAGACCCAACTGGTGGTGACCTGTCGAACCGCCCTGCAAAAAATGCAGCTCCGGGGCTTTACCGACGTTGAAATTGCCCCCTTCAGCCAAGCCCAAATTGCTGCCTTCTCGAAAAAATGGTTCACCACCTTAGACGGCACTACGCCACAATTGGGGCGAGTTAAGGCAAATCGGTTTATGGAAAAGCTAGAGCAGCCAGAAAATTGGCAGTTGCGTCAGCTTGTGGTCACGCCGCTATTTCTGCATGTTGCCTGCTGGATTTTTCAGGGGGAGTATCAATTTCCAGCCAAGCGCACTGATTTCTACAAACAGGGGCTAGATCTGCTACTGTCCAAGTGGGACAAGTCTAGAGGGATCGAGCGCGACGAGATCTATCACGGTTTTTTATTGCCTCAAAAAATCAGATTACTGAGTCAGCTTGCGGCGGCCACCTTTGAAAAAGGCGAATACTTTTTTGAACAGCGGGTGGTAGAGCAGTATATCGAAGATTATTTGGGGAATTTGCCCGGGGTAGACCCAGAGCCAGAAGAACTCCAGGTTGAAGGGGAGGCCGTGCTCCGGGCGATTGAAACCCAGCACGGGCTGTTGACTGAGCGGGCTCGGGGCATTTTTTCCTTTTCTTATTTGGCCTTTCACGAGTACTTCACTGCCCGTAAAATTGTGGCTAGCCACAACTTGCGCGGCCTCGAAAAGGCATTAGAAGGCTTAGTCAACCATATCTCTGATCCCCACTGGCGGGAAGTCTTTTTGCTAACGGTGGCGATGCTGCGCAGTGCGGACGCTTTAGTCCAGTTGATGAAGCAGCATATTGATGTGCTGCTAGCCCAAGATCCTTATCTGCAAGAATTTTTGACCTGGGCCAACGATAAGTCTCAAACCGTGCCAGCTCAACCCAAGATTGCAACGTCTCGCGCTTTTTACCTGGCGTTAGCCCAGTCTCCTCGCACTGCGGCTGACTTTGCCCTAGCGAGCACCTTAGATCAGGGGATGTTTTTAGATGCTGCCCTGGATCATCTGCTGATTGAATGCGCTATGGAGCAGAGTCAAGATTTTGCCTGTGCTCATGCCTGCGGGGAGGCGATCAACAATATTTTGGTGATGGTCTTAGATGCTGGGTTTTATAAGGCTCTACAGCAGTTGAAAGATCAGTTGCCAGGGGTGGATGAAACCCAGGGCGGCTCCCAGCGATGGTGGGATGAACATTACCAAAACTGGACGGAGTCGCTAAAACAGACGGTAGATACCCATCGCAGCGTGAATAAAAACTGGGAGTTTAGCGCCGATCAACAGGAGATCCTGCAAAGCTACTACTATGCCAATCAACTGTTGATTGACTGCCTCAACAGCAAGTGTGAAGTAACAGTAGCAATCCGCCAAGAAATTGAGGCCACGCTGCTGTTGCCGCAGAAAGAACTAGAAGCCCGAGAATGGAAGGGGACGTGATTTGAGCGATCTTGATTTTCTAAATCCTGATTTTCTAGATCCTGGCGTTAGTCACTCCTTCAGCTTGTATGCGATCGCAGCCTTTGGCCTGATCTTGGCGCGCTACTTTTTGGTAGCTGGGGGCACTTACTGGCTGTTTTACTCCCCCTGGGGCCAAGCGTTACTGAAGCGGCCCCAGCCCGAGCGCTGTCCTTCTTGGCGATCGGTGCAGCCTGATATTCAGTTGTCGGTGTTGTCGGCGGCAATTTTTGCGATCGCAACCGCCTGCATTTTGTCGGGCTATAGCCAGGGACTCACCCGCCTGTATAGCCATAGCCAAACCTATGGGCTGTGGTATTTGGCCGTCAGCTATGTCGGCGTACTGGTGCTACAAGATACCTATTTCTATTTCACCCACCGGCTATTTCATCACCCCCGCTGCTTCTCCTGGTTCCATAAAGGCCACCATCGCTCCCGCTACCCCACCCCCTGGACGTCCTTTGCGTTTGATCCCCTAGAAGCCGTGATTCAGTCCTGCTTTTTGGTGGTGGTCGTGATGACAATTCCCCTGCATTTTGTCACCTTGCTAGCCCTGCTGGTGACCATGACCGTTTGGGCCGCGCTCAGCCATTTAGGCGTAGACCGACTGCCCGCCGCCTTTCCCCATCATTGGTTAGGCCGCTGGTTTATTGGCCCAGCCCACCACTCAATCCACCACCTGCGATACACCGTTCACTACGGTTTGTACTTCACCTTTTGGGATCATTGGCTCGGTAGTCATGACCCAAATTATGATCAGGCATTATGGAATCGTGTCCCTAGTAACATAAACGGCCCTACGATTGTTTTGGCTGAACGAAAATTAGCTGAGCAAAAATTAGCTAGGCGAAATCGCTCGTGACATGTCTTCGCCAGGTGACTTTCCCCTGGGCCAACGAATCTGCTCAAAAGACGGCTATCTAATAGGCAGGATTGGGCAATCCTATACGCTGCAACCACTTTTTAGACGCTGTCAGGCGAAAGTTTTATAAGATTCCGTAAAGTGATCAATCATTTCATGCCTTAATTTAAACCCTCATCCTTCATGATTGACAAACAAGCAGGCGATGGAAAAGCCCTGCTTTACCTGTAGTCAGGAGGGTTATCTTATGAGCACCATACTGGACGGCTTCAATCTATTTCCCGATAGCCGGGGACTGGGTCAACCATCGGGGCAGTCAATGACCACTCGTCACCTTTGTCCCTGCTGTTCTAATACTCTGCTGCGACACCTCGATCACGGAGAACTGTACTGGCGCTGTAGTCACTGCTGGCAAACCATGCCAGTAGAAGAAGACTGCACCAATCTCGCCTGATCGAGCGCTTTCGCTAGACGGTTTAGCCGAGCATCACTTTATTGTCAACCAAAAATCGGCGAACCAAGGCACTGATTTCCAGATTGTAGATCGAAGCAATTGGGTCTTAAGCGACCGCCCAAAACAGTCTTAATCACGTGGTTAATCGACCGATGGTGACTCACTCCGCTATCCAGTCCGCCGTCTTGCAAAATGTCCATATTTTAGTCGTCGATAACCATCGGGACACCCGAGATCTTTATGGTTTTCTACTAGAGGACTATGGGGTAAAAGTCACGGCGCTCAGCACAGTTAAAGAAGCCTTAGCGTTTCTCGATTTGTGCTGTCCCACTCTGCTGATTTCTGAACTCAGGTTTGGGAAGGAGAGCGTGCACCCCTTGATTGCCAGAGCAAAGGCTCCAGTCTCGAATCGCGGCACAAGAATGCCGGTGATTATTACCTCTACCTGCTCTGCTGCAAGCTTGGCAGAGCAACTGTCAATTCCAATTGATGCCTATCTAATCAAGCCCATTGATGTAGATAACTTAGTGGATGCAGTCTGGACT
>PXDR01000389.1 GCA_003566335.1 Cyanobacteria bacterium T3Sed10_344R1 | reverse complement strand
TCCCCTGTCTCTAAACTTTGGCTTTGTCGGTATTGCCGTCGCCATTGGCTGGCTGATTCAGCAAGGGCTGGTGCTGATTGAAAACCTGACCTGGGGCCAAACCGGGTTCGAGGTGATGCGGTTCGTGCCGTTGTTCCCGATGGCCCTGATTGGCGGCATTGTGGTGCAGGTGGCGATGACCCGTCTGGGCCTAGAGTCCCTGATCATCGAGCCATTGATGAAGCGGATTGCCGGAACCGCCCTAGACGTGGTGGTGGTCACGGCCTTGGCTTCCATCTCTATTCAGGTGATTGGCGACAACCTCGCCACCTTCATCATTCTCAGCGTGGTCGGCATTGCCTGGAACGTGCTGATGTTCGTGTACTATGCGCCCCGCATCTTCCCGGACTATTGGTTTGAGAAAGGGATTGGCGACCTGGGGCAGTCTATGGGCGTGACCGCCACCGGCATTTTGCTGCTGCGCATGGTTGATCCCGAGAATGAGTCTGGTGCGTTTGAAAGCTTTGCCTACAAACAGCTTTTCTTTGAGCCGATTGTCGGCGGTGGCCTGTTTACCGCTGCGGCCCCGGCCCTGATTGTGCGCTTGGGGATGCTGCCGACGCTGATGATTACCGGCGGTCTGCTGATCTTTTGGCTGGTGGCCGGTGCCCTGTTAATGCGCAACAACAAACAGCAAGTGGTGTCTTAAGCCAGAACTTGGCCCTCGGCAGCTGGCGATCGCACCCCCAAAAATCAAACCCCCAATCAAACCCCGTACA
Source organism: Cyanobacteria bacterium T3Sed10_344R1 (assembly GCA_003566335.1). Lineage (GTDB taxonomy): Bacteria > Cyanobacteriota > Cyanobacteriia > Phormidesmidales > Phormidesmidaceae > PXDR01. The sequence continues at coordinate 4,008 of PXDR01000389.1, read as the reverse complement.
ATCGAACAGAGCCGCCCTAGCCCAGGCTGGGGAATGAGATGAGGGGAGCGATAAGTATGGCGTTGAGTCGAGCTGAGCAGCAGCAGTTGTTAGAGCGGTTGATTTTTGATGATGAGCGGCCCCAGGACTGGGTGCAGGATGTTTGGGGGCTGAGCCCAATGCTGGGAGACAGCGCCGCGAAGCTCTGGGAGGTGTTTGAAGCCCTAGTGGACTGCTGCCCCGACGAAAAGCTAGAGAACCTGGTCAACAGCCTGTATTTGGCAGCCGCAGACCCGGCGAAACCGGATCAGTGAACGGAGGAAAGCGGCGGGAGGTGCGATCGCACCTCCCGCGCATTGGACTGAGTTTGCTATAGTTGTGAATCGAATTGCTGGTGTAGCTCAGTTGGTAGAGCAGCTGATTTGTAATCAGCCGGTCGCAGGTTCGAGTCCTGTCACCAGCTTTTAGCCTAAGACCCCTGAAGCCCAAAAGCTTTAGGGGTTTCTGATTCGCCCGAGCCAAGGGCGGAATAGCGCTGAGGAACCTAGACCTGATCTGAAAACGGGCGGAATGCATGATCCCGGAGTTTAGGTACTGCTAGCCAGCCCCCTCGTTAGTTTTGAGGCGGGTTTAAGCCTTGGTAGTGGACAGTTCTGTGGAGTGACCCTGCTTGAGGTTCGATTGCGGTGCTTTCGGGGGATCAAAGCTTAGCCACCGTAGGAAGTGGCATAAGTTTGAGGGAGTCCCTAGGGGCAAAAGGCTACAACTATATCAAGCGAAAGGACGCAACCAGCCGCTGGTTAAGGCTTCAGCTTAAGCGATAAAACCCATCGGTCAAGTAGTCGCTCTAGACTGCACTGTCGATGCCTTTCTCCTCAACTGAGTGTCTTTGTTTGGGGCTTGAGTAGACCACTGTTAATCAGTCCGATCATCAGTTCAAACTCAAGTCAGCGCTAAACAGCCTCAGTCTGATTTCACTCAAATCTATCGCTTAACTGCTGATCCCCAGCCGGAAATGGCTGCCCACCTGCGCTACCGAAATCTAATGAATCCCAGGAGACTCCTCATGAAAACCAAACTTTTTGCCCTAGCTACCGCTGGATTTGCTGCTGCTGCGATCGCATCTGTTCCCCTCGCTGCTAACGCCCAAACTGCTCCCACAGACTACAACTACATCGGTGTTGGTGTTGGCGTCGGTGAACTCGGTGAAAACAGCGATGTTGGCCTAGCCGTCAACAGCAAACTGCGAGTTGCCGATCAAATCTCGGTTCGCCCCAACGTCATCAGCGACCTCAACTTCAGCGATGATGGCAACACCCAACTGACCGTGCCTGTGACCTACGACTTCAACTCTCCTATCGCCAACGGTCGCCTCCTGCCCTTTGCCGGAGCCGGGGTATCTTACTCCACCGGACGCGACCAAGTTGGGCCGATGGTCACCGCCGGAGCTGACTACCGCATCAACGATCGCCTCACCGCAAACGGAGCCGTCAACGTCAACTTCTACCGCAACACTGACGTCAATGGTGTGGTGGGTCTAGGCTACAACTTCTAGACAGCTTCTAGACTTAGCTCTAGGTCGATCAACTCCCCTAGTTAGGCTCTAGGGATTCAACTAAAAAACGAGGCGCTGGAACTCCAGCGCCTCGTTTTGTTTTTTGCGTTTATTGATAGGAAATAAGCTAAACGGCGGTGAGTTCTGGGGTTGCGATCGCATCTCCCTGCTCTGCCGTCACGTCCAGGGGCATTTCCCCGTACACTTCCGCTGAATTGTTCGGGCTTTCAATCAGCTTCACTTTATGGAGGCTGGCCCCAGTTTCCCGAATTGGCCCAGACAGCAGTGCCCGAATCCGCACGGCAATGTTCTCCGCCGTCGGTACCACCTCAGCAAAATAGGGAATGTCCTTATTCAAAAAGGTGTGGTCAAAGGGCTCCACTACTTGATCCTCAATCACCTGCTGAAGCTGGGCTAAATCCGCCAGCATCCCCGTGCGCGGGTCAATTTGGCCCTTCACCGTCACCTCTAGGTGATAGTTGTGGCCGTGGCCGTGGGGCCGAGCGCACTTGCCATAGATCTCGCAGTTTTCTTCATAGCTCAGACGGGGGGATGCCAGCCGATGGGCCGCGCTGAAGTGGGTGCTAATAGTGAGAAGAGCTTCCATGTCGTTTCCTTGGTAGTCGGCCCAGAGTTCAGGATGTTCAAATAGCTGAATGTTGACCAGGGGCAGATGAGGCGCAAGCCGCTGCCAAATCACCCGAGCCATGTTCTCTGTCGTCGGTAAGCCAGACTGAAACTCTGGCCACACATCATTGAGATGGGAAAAATCAAGCTGACTGGTCACCTCGCGCTTGATCACCTGCTTCACGTCCGACAGGTTGAGCACCATGCCGTACTCATCTAAGTCCCCTTCCATCGACACATACAGCACATAGTTATGGCCATGGCCGGGGGCGCGGGTGCAGGGGCCAAACCGCTGTTGGTTTTCGGCCTGGCTCAGTTCCTCTAGCCAATAGCGATGGCTGGCCGAAAACTGAGCCCGACGATTAATTACACATTTCATAAGCAGACTTGGCGCTGGCAGCAAAGGGCAGGCATTAAATTTCGTAAAGACTCTCCTTAACAGGATAAAAGAATTACGCCGATATCGTCGGTTCCCCAAGCAGGCTGCCAGAATGGGAAAAACGCGCAAGCAGCCAAGGAGTCGAAGCCACAGTGAGTGATGCAGCTAGGGGCGCAGCTGAGTTAGGGGAAAAGCTGACCAAGATTTACCAATCTTCCCTCGGGAAAAAACTGCTGACCGGCATCACCGGCCTCGCCCTCGCCTCATTTGTGCTGATGCACATGGTCGGCAATCTGCTGGTGTTCAAAGGCGGCCAAGCCTATAACCGCTATGCCCACTGGCTAGAGGGATTAGGGCCACTGCTGGTCTTAATTGAACTCGGTCTATTGCTAGTCGTGCTCACCCATGCCGCTCTCGGCATCCAAATCTTTTGGCGACGACGGCAGGCCCGCCCTGTCTCCTATGAGCGCTACGAGTCGGTGGGCTCCCCCAGTCTGCAATCTACCAGCTCCCGCAGCATGATCCTCACGGGCAGCGTGGTGGCGGTGTTTTTGGTGATGCACCTGCTGAGCTTTAAATTTGGCCCTTACTACGCCACCGTGCTGCCCAACGGCGAATCCGCCCGCGATCTGTCGCGCCTAGTGATTCAGGCATTTCAGCGCCCAAGCTACGCCTTTGGCTACACGGCAGTCATGGTGTTGCTGGGGCTGCACCTGCGCCACGGCCTATGGAGTGCGCTGCAGTCGCTGGGGGTGATGAGTCGAGGGCTGAAATCTCTGGTTTACGCCCTGAGCGCCCTAGTTGCAGTGTTGATTGCCCTGGGTTTCTTGGCACTGCCCCAAGCCATTTACTGGGGCTGGGTTGGTAGCCTTTAGCTAAAATCTGGGAACAGGCTTCTCTACAATCCCTCGTCCTATGCTCACTACAACAGTCACGAATACTGGACAAGTTACCTTGCCAGTAGAAATCCGGGAGCATCTCAAGCTATCTAGCGGCAGTCGGGTTGAGTTTGTCATTGACGAAGACGGTCAAGTCAAGATATTCCCTCTCAACGTGTCGGTAGAAAGCCTATCCGGTATCCTGCACCGCCCCGGTATGCAGCCCGCTACCCTTGACTCTATGGAAGCAGCTATCTCCCAAGGGGCGAATGATTGGACTTGATACCAACATTCTGGTTCGCTACCTGACCCGCGATTGAGCCTGAGTTCGAGTCGGGAGACGGCTATTCGCCGTGATCTGCCCGTTTAGGTGGCCCGTCTGGAATTGGCGGGGAATGCCAGAATATGAGGATGCTGGTTAGGGAAAAACATGGTGCGCTTAGACAGTCGGGTGCCGGATGGGGCGTTAGCGGACAAGTGGCCGCAGTTTCAAGAACGTTGTCGGCTGGTTAGCCCGGCGAATAAGCGGCGGCACCCGGTGATTGTGGTGGGCACTGGCCTTGCAGGAGCCTCCGCTGCGGCTAGCCTGG
>PXDR01000461.1 GCA_003566335.1 Cyanobacteria bacterium T3Sed10_344R1 | reverse complement strand
AGAAGGCTTGGCGGGGCGTCAGCCCCGACCGGGGCACAGCGGGCAGCAGCGGCGCAATCTGCCGGGGGTGTCCAGGTTGGCGGCTGAGAGCGCCTAACCCAGCCTGCAACTGCGCCAAGTCAGCCGAAGAATTGCCCCAACCCAGCAAAAAGGTGAGGTGGTTGAGGGTCGGGAGTTCAGCCGTGACCTGCCAAGTTTCGTGGAGGATCTCATCTGCCTGGAAGCCAGTCAGTCCCAGGTCATTCACGGCAACCGTCAGGCGACTGCGGTCTAGGGTCTGACCGGGGGGGAGATCCCTGGCCCCGAGCAGCCGCAGTCCCGGTAGTTGCCCCAGGTGCGATCGCACCTCATCCGCTGCCGTCAAGGTTTGCTGCCACAGGTCAAAGCCCTCCGTCGCCATCTGCTGCCGCGCTGCATCCAGGGAGGCCAACAGCAAATAGCTGGGACTGGTGGATTGGGTCAGAGCCAGGGCTTGGGTGATGCGATCGCAATCTAGCCGTGTGCCCCGTACATGGAGCAAGGCCGATTGGGTCAGGGCACCTAACACCTTGTGGGCCGACTGCACCACCAGATCCGCTCCAGCGGCGAGGGCAGTGGGCGGCAAGTCAGGATGAAAGGCAAAGTGAGGGCCGTGGGCTTCGTCTACCAGTAAGGGGATTCCGTGGCGGTGGGTCAGGGTTGCGATCGCAGCCACATCTGCACAAACCCCGTGATAGGTGGGCGAGACAATCAGCACTGCCTTGGCATTGGCATGATCAGCCAGGGCCGCTGCCACCGTAGCTGGATCAACCCCGTGGGCCAAATCCCAAGTCGGGTCATAGCTCGGGGTGAGATACACCGGCACCGCCCCACTGAGAATCAACGCCGACACCACCGAGCGGTGGGCATTGCGGGGCAGCAAAATCTTGTCCCCTGGGCCGCAAACCGCCAGCACCGCCGCCTCAACCCCACAGGTTGATCCATTAGCCAAAAACCAGGTGCGCTCAGCCCCAAACGCCGCCGCCGCCAGTTCCTGGGCTTCCTGGATCACACCCTCGGGGCTAAACAAGCTGTCGAGTTCCGGTAATTCCGGCAAATCCGCCTGGAGAGCGGCCAGACCGAGATGCGATCGCAGCTTAGCCGACGCCCCCAGCCCCCGCTTGTGGCCAGGGGTGTAGAAAGCCGCATTGGGCCGCTGGGCACAGTGGGCGATTGCATCCAGCAGCGGCGTCTGGGTTTGGTCTAGGCGAGGGAACTTCAGGGGGCAAAAGATCAGAAATTGCCCAAAAACTATAGCAGCCCGCCAGAAACGACGGGCTGCTATGGGGAAGGTTGAGCAAGGCTGCCAGGGAAAACTTGAGTCCTGGAGACAGCCTTTAGCCAAGCCTTTCACCAGTAAGAGATTGACGGGTCAAAGCACCCAAACGTCAACATCTCATCGGTTAAATCGGCTTGGATCAGCCTGATGAAATCGACTTAACGGGATCGAATCTTAGAGGTCAGCAGCCGGGGGCAGCAGCACCTGATCAACCGCGTGGAGTACGCCGTTGCTGGCTTCGATATCCGCCTCAGTCACCATGGCTTCATTCACCATGACACCATCATCGGTGACTTCAATCATCACGGTAGACCCTTCCACCGTGGGTACATCGCCAGATTCCAGCTCATCAGAGAGCACCGCTGCAGGCACCACGTGGTAGGTCAGCACTTGCACCAACACATCCTGGTTCTCCGGTTCTAGCAGAGCCTCTAGGGCACCTTCAGGCAGTGCTTCAAACGCCTCGTTGGTGGGGGCGAATACGGTGAAGGGGCCGTCGCTGGCCAGCACTTCCTCTAGGCCAGCCGCTTGGATGGCTTCGACCAAAGTGCTGAAGTCTTCGTTATCGGCGGCGATATCTACAATGGTGTCGCCTTCAGCCATGGCATCCTCATCAGCCATGGGATCTTCAGCCGCCGGTTCTTCCATCGCCGGCTCTTCCGCAGTATCAGGTGCGGGCTCTACTTCAGCCGTCTCGGGGGCACAAGCGGCGAGGGCCACAATCGCACCAACACCTAAGAAACCAGACAGCAGACGCTTGGATAGGGGAGTCTTGCGAGTCGTCATAAATACCTCTCTAAAACCTCGTAACGGATGTGAAAGAACTGAGCACAACCTTTACGTAAGTTAATCAGCAGAGGAGAAGACTGCCCTCACTCCTGGGACAGATGTTTTCTACAATACATTTCTTGTCACAGAGATGACACAGAAACGACATACAGCCGCTAAAGCTCGATGGCGTCTTGATGAAACGTTGTAGAAATATTGAGATTTCTCAGGAAAAACTTGTCGTTTCGCAGAGCGACCTAGAAGGCGCAGCCTGCACAAAGGGAATGGGGCACTCTCTGAAGCTGAGACACAGATTTATTGATACAAATCCATTAGCGCGCAGGTTTCTCACCTTGGGTTAGTACCCGCTTTTTCCCTAAAAGATTGGGCCTACTTTTAGAACCCTGCTGACACCGTTACGCTACTGCACTCATCCCCTGATCCCATCAGGGATTCAGCGGATGTTAATGTAAAGCCGACCTAGTAAAGGACGGGGTTTCAGCCCCAGGAGAGCTTAATGACTGAGGCTGTGCTGCCGCCGCTAATTCAACAGATGCTGCAACCGGAGTTTTACGACCATCCGGTGACCACCCCGCTAAAGCTGATCCAGACCCATATTTCCTATGTGGTGCTGACCGGGGACTATGCCTACAAGCTGAAAAAGCCCCTAAACTTCGGCTTCTTGAACTACAGCAGCCTCGATCGGCGGCGCTTCTTTTGCCTCGAAGAACTGCGGCTGAACCAGCGGGCCGCCTCAGAACTGTATTTGGCCGTGCTGCCAGTGGTGCAGACCGGCGATCGCACCCAGTTTGGCCCCGCCCTACCCCGTCCTGGCGAGGCCGAACCCGACGCCGACCCAGACCAGCCCCAAGACCACGGGGATGCGGTGGAATACGTGGTGCAGATGCGTCAGTTTCCCCAGGATGCCTTGCTCAGCACCCAGTTTGAACAGGGCAAGCTCGACGAATCCCTGCTGCTGCGCCTCGCCGAAGTCGTGGCCGAGTTTCACCAGCAGGCAGGCACCAACGACACCATCCGCAGCTATGGCGATGCCGCCCAAATCCGCCAAGCCATTGACGAAAACTACGAGCAAACTGCCGCTTTTATCGGCGGGCCGCAAACCCAGCCACAGTTTGACGAGACCAAAGCCTACACCGATCGTTTCTTTGCTGAGCAGGCTGACTTGCTGAAGCAGCGTCAGGCCGCCGACAAAATCCGCGCCTGCCATGGGGATTTGCACTTGGGCAACATCGCCCTGTGGCAAGACCGGCTGTTTTTGTTTGACTGCATTGAGTTCAATCGGCCCTTTCGCTATGTCGATGTGATGTTTGACATCGCCTACATCGTCATGGACTTGGTGGTGCAGGGTCGGCAGGATTTGGCCACGGCCTTTGTCAATCACTACGTGGAGCGTACCGGCGACTGGGAAGGGCTGAAGGTGTTACCCCTCTACGTCAGCCGTCAGTCCTACGTGCGGGGTAAGGTGATGTCCTTCATGCTGGCCGATCCGGCGATTGATGGAGAAACCAAGGCGAAAGTCACCGCCCAGGCGGCCCCCTACTACACCCTGGCCTGGCAGTATGCCCAGCCCCAGGCGGGACGGCTGTTTTTGATGGCGGGATTGTCGGGATCTGGCAAGACCACCACGGCCCGCGCCCTGGCCCAAAAGCTGGGGGCCGTGCATCTGCGCTCCGACGCAGTGCGTAAACACCTGGCTGGCCTGCCCCTGGATCAACCGGGGCCAGACAGCCTCTATACCCCAGAAATGAGCCAACGCACCTATGACCGGTTGCTCTCCCTGGGGACAGAACTGGCGGCGGTGGGCTATCCGGTGATTTTGGACGCCAAGTATGACCGGGTGGCAATGCGAAAAGCTGCGATCGCAGCCGCAAACGCCCAGAACCTACCTCTGACGATTCTTCACTGCGACGCGCCAGCAGCAGTGCTAGAGCAGCGGGTAGCCCAGCGGGTGGGGGACATCGCCGATGCCACCGTCAGCGTCTTGGCTCGACAAACCTTTGAGCCATTTACCGACGCTGCGTCAAGCCACGTCCAGCGGATTGACACCACCGCCCCGCTGGATCCTCAGCTAGCGAGTATATTGAGCCTATAGCAGGTCTGAGTGTTTAGATGTCTCTTTTGACGGAATCCGTCCTCGGGCTCCACTCAACCTCGGGATTAACCAGGAGGGCCAACTACGATGGTCGATAAAATTGTTCCCGCCGGACTGCGAATCTGGCTGCTGTTTTTGCTTTGCTTTGTGGCCCTGGGCTACCCCGTCGTGCCCAGCATTTTCTTTGGCCTCATCGCGGGCATGGCCGGGGGACTAATCTCGGCCTGGTGGCAAACCAAGGGCGGCGAACCCCAGCCCCGCAAGCCCCAAGAAGCCCCAGGCACTTTGGCCGCTGTCAGCCAACGCCTCAGAAATACCCAGGCCCGCCTGAAGCTGCCAATCCCCTGGCAAAAAGCAGACACCCGCCGCTCTCGCCGCTATTCCCGACGGCAGGGCTAGCCGTTTATCTAGCGCCAGACAGCACCTGCTCGTAGCGCTGCCCCGCCTGCGCCCAGGTGTAGTCGGTTTCAATCATGGTGCGGGCAGCCTGAGAAAGCTGCGATCGCAACCCCTCATCCTCAAATAAGCGGCTAATCGCCGCCACATACTCCGTCGGGGTATTCGCCCGCAGCGCCCGCAGAGGCACGTT
>PXDR01000591.1 GCA_003566335.1 Cyanobacteria bacterium T3Sed10_344R1 | reverse complement strand
CTGTCTTGACTTTTTTGTAGGGTTTCAAGGACTTATGAGTCGCCGCCGTCGAAAAACTAACCCTTGGCTTCAGCGCTGGTCACGGGCGCTGATTGCTGGAATCGCTATGGTTGGTGCCCTGGGCACAGCGTATTTGACCGTCGTGAAGCTTACCGGGGGGGATGCAGCCTGCCCGACAGAGGGCTGCGATCGGGTGTTGACTAGCCCCTATGCCGAACTTTTTGGTATTCCCCTCACCATTTTCGGCTTCTTGGCTTACGCCGGGATGGCGGTCATGGCAGTCGGGCCATTCGCAGTGAACCCTGACCGCAATAAAGAGCTGCGGCTAAAGCTGGAGCAGTGGACAAAGTTACTGCTGTTTGTCGGGGCCGTCGGACTGGTCGTATTCAGCGGGTACTTGATGTATCTGCTGGCCTTTGAGATTCGCGCAGCCTGTATTTATTGCCTAACTTCTGCGGCGATGACGGTGACGATGTTAGGACTGGTGTTAGCCGGTCAAGAGTGGGACGATCCAGGGCAGCTCTGGTTTACCGGGGCGATTGTAGCGGTCGTGGCCACCACGGGGAGCGTGGTGATTTACGCCCAAACTAATCCCAACTTTGCCGCCACTACAGCTTCTGACGTACCGGGGCAGGCCATCCCCACAGTAACAACGACATCTGGGGCCGCAGAGACCGAGCTAGCGCGCTGGCTCGACCAGTCAGGGGCGGTGATGTATGGAGCCTGGTGGTGTAGTCACTGCTATAACCAAAAGCAGCTCTTTGGTCGCCAGGCCGCTGCTGAAGTGCCTTACGTTGAATGCGACTCAGATGGCCAAAATCCCCAGGTTGAGGTGTGTCGTGCCGCTGGGGTCACGGGCTTTCCCACTTGGGAGGTCAATGGTGAAATGTATGCTGGCACCCAAAGCCTAGAGACGCTGGCGACCCTGTCTGGCTACGAAGGGTCGCGGGATTTCCAGAATTAGGATTAGTCGCCAAAATTCCCAGCCCCCGATTAGCGATTATGGCTAATCGGGGGCTGGGAATTTTGGGCCAGGAGTCATTCAGCGATGGGTTTGATGATTGCTCCGAAGTCGGCCAGAACCCGAGCATGGTTACGTAGGAGACCCAGCAGGGCTAAGCGGTTGGCTTTGATGGCGGGATCTTCGGCCATCACCATGACGCTGTCGGGGCCATCAAAGAAACGGCTGACCACGGGAACCGCTTCAGTCAGTCCGGCGACTAGCTGGCCGTAGTCACGGCTGACCTGGGCGGCGCGGGTTTGGGGCAGCAGGGTTTGCAGGCTAACGAAGAACGCTCGCTCGGAGTCCTGCTGGAAGAGATCGGGCTGAACGGTGGTATCAGGGTCAAGGGATTGGGTATCGAGGTCGCCCTGGGCCGCTAGGCGAGCGGCCCGGTTCACGGTTTCGTAGATGGCGGCCAGGCTGCCGTCATCACGAATTTGCTGGAGGAAGGTGGCGCGATCGCAAGCATCCAGCAGGTTGACTAAGGCTCGTTCGGCATATTCAGCATCCCCATCCCCTAACACAGCGTTAACCAGGTCGTAGTCGATGCCCCGCTCGTCTTGCAGCAGGGTACGCACCCGCTGAAGAAAGAAGTCAGTGAGCTGTTGGGTCAGGGTTGCCGGATCGCTGATGGAAACTGGGCCAGCGGCAAAGTCGGTGATCACCGTTTGCAGCAGCTGGTGCAGGTTGAGGGGCAGTTGAGCCGCCCAGGTGATGCTGACAATGGCGTTGGCGGCCCGACGGAGGGCAAAGGGATCGGAGGAGCCAGTGGGCAACATACCCAGGCTGAAGATGGCGACTAGGGTATCGAGACGATCGGCAAGGCCCACCACTTGACCCGTCAGGCTAGTGGGCAGATGATCCCCAGCCCCTTTGGGTAAGTAATGTTCGGCGATCCCGAGGGCGACGGCGTCGGGTTCACCGCTGGACAGGGCGTATTTCTGGCCCATGATGCCCTGGAGTTCGGGGAATTCTCCCACCATCTGGCTGACCAGATCGGCCTTGCAGAGGTGGGCGGTTCGCAGAATGTGGGTTCGCTCCTCTGGGCTGACCTGAAGCTGATCGGCCAGGTGGGCTGCGATCGCACCAATTCGCCCCACCTTGTCAGCCACAGACCCCAGCCGTTCTTCAAAGGTGACGGTTTCCAGCTTGGGCACGGACTCTGCTAAGGGCTGTGCCCGATCGGCATCGAAAAAGAATTTACCGTCGGCTAGGCGGGCGCGAATCACCCGACCATTGCCTTCAGCGATTAAGGCCGATTTAGCCGGATCGCCGTTGGAGACGGTGATGAAGTTGGGCAGCAGATCCGGGCTGTCCGCCCCAGCCTGGATGGGGAAGTAGCGCTGGTGGCTCTCCATTTCCATCCGAATCACTTCTGGGGGCAATTCCAGAAAGGCGGGGTCAAACTGGCCGACCACGGCGGTGGGCCATTCCACTAGGTTGGCGACTTCTTCGAGCAAATCAGGATCAATGATGGCGTGACCACCTAACTCGGCGGCGGCGGCGTCCACTTGGGTGCGAATGGTGGCGGCTCTTTGCTGGGGATCAACCGCTACATAGGCCGCTTTCATCACGTCCACGTAGCCGTCAGCCTGGGTCAGGGTAAGCGGTTCGGGGTGCAGAACGCGGTGGCCCCAGGAGGTGCGATCGCACTCACAGCGTTCCGAGCCGTTCTCTAAGGTGAGGGGCAGCAGTTGGTCGTCAATGAGGGCCACCAGCCAGCGAATCGGTCGGGGAAACCGCAGCTCCCCATCGCCCCAGCGCATAAACCGCTTACCCTCTAGCCCCAGCACCCACTGGGGAATCAGTTCGCTCAAAATCTCCGCCGCAGGCCGACCGGCAATTTTTTGCTGGACAAAGACAAACGCCCCTTTATCCGTCTCCCGGACTTCTAGGTCGCTGACCGCCACGCCGCGAGAGCGGGCAAAGCCTTCCGCCGCTTTGGTGGGCTGGCCGTCTCGAAAGGCGGCTTGGGCAGGGGGGCCTTTCACCTCTTCTTCTCGGTCGGGCTGCTGCAACGGTACCCCCTGCACCACAATCGCCAACCGGCGCGGCGTGCCGTAGAAGTCGATCCCTGTGGGGGTCAAAAAATTTTCATCAAGGTCAGCCGCAACTTTGACGCGCCACTGCGCCACTGCGTCACTGACAAAACTTGCAGGCAGTTCTTCCGTGCCTACTTCTAGCAAAAACGTTGCCATACCCTGCCCGGAAACTCACAAACTTGCCTATTATCCCAGCAGAAACGGGGTTGCGATCGCAACCCCGCAGAATTCGCTTAATTTAGCCAACGATGTAGCCTAAAAACCGGCCTAACTATCGCAGCCGCAGCCAGTGTGACCACAGCCCGCACCGTTCTGGTGACCATTGGCACAAGCTTCGCCACAGTAGAACTTGCCGTCCTTTTCGAGGGCTTGGCTAGTATCCACAACACACAGGCAAGGCTCACAGGCACATTTCATCTGGGTTACAGTCGTCATGGTGGACAGTCCTATATCTGAACAACTGTTCACATATTAACGCCATTTCCCCAAGCTGTCTCCCCAGACAACCTATTTCCCATAATTTATCCCAGCCCCCATGAGCGATCCGTCTCCCACCTCTCCGGTTGATCCGACCCAACTACTTGACCTCGACAAGGCCCAGCGCATGGCCGAATTTTTCAGCGTGTTGGGCGATGCCAATCGCTGGCGAATTTTGTCGGCCCTGGCCCTGAAGGAGTTACGGGTGCGGGACTTAGCCATTGCAGTGGAGATGAGTGAATCTGCCGTTTCTCACCAACTGCGCACCCTGCGGGCCATGCGCTTAGTGCGCTACCGCAAAGAAGGTCGCAGCGTAGTCTATGGTCTCAAAGACCACCACATCCTTAATTTGTATCGAGAGGTCTCGGAACACCTAGACGAACCTCCGGATGAAGATTGAGGTCGTTTAGCCAATTCCCTACTCTGCCAAAGTCCACAGTTCATACACCCCTGGCTGCTCGAAGATTTCGGCCTGACGGCCTGTAGTCTGAGCTAAGCCATCGAGCAGTTCGCCAAAGGGTTTGTACAAAAACACCCTGCCGTAATCACGGGACAGGGTGGGCAACTCGGGTAAAACGACCAATTGCAGGGGCACGGCGGGCCGCAGGTCGTAACTGAGGGAGATCACATCTCCTAGGGCCGTGGGGGTCAGGTGCCCCAGCACCAGAGGATCTTCTGTCTGGTTGATCACCTGGGCAATCTTTCCGTTGGCGGCGCTAAAGGACTTATTCCACCAGGTGTCAGCATTGGCAATTAAGCTGCAAGACAAAGTGCCCAACACCAGCAGACTAATCAGCACCACCTGGCCGTGGAGCTGTTGGGTTGGGTGGCGGCTGGCTAGCTTGCTGGCAATCCAATAGGCCACCACCAGCTGGAGGCCAACCAAGGTGGGGAAGAAATAGCGGGTAGTGGCTGAGCGCTGGCCGCCCAGAATTAGATCAGGGCCAATCAAGCCAATCATTGGCACCGTCACCAGCAGCAACACAAACAGGCGCACCGGCAGCGGCGTGCGTAGGGTAAAGCGTAGGGCTGCGATCGCACCTAAAACCACCACCAACGGCGGCACCAGCCAACTGTAGAGACTGGTCACCGGCAGGCCCAAATCCAGAAACACACTACTGAGATGGAGTCCCCACAACCGCACCAAAATACTCCAATCGCCAGACGTGCGCGTCCATTGGGTGACTGACTCTAACCGCTGGGTCTGCACCACCATCACCACCGCCCAGGGGCTAAACATCACCCCCGTTG
>PXDR01000326.1 GCA_003566335.1 Cyanobacteria bacterium T3Sed10_344R1 | reverse complement strand
CGCGATCAACGCCCCCCCTGCCAAACCTTTGATCCCCTTAGGGATGTCACCCTGTGGGCCAGCTTACTCTCCCCCGGCGAGCGCAGTCCCCTCTGGCGCAGCAGTGCCAGCATCCTCAGCCGCTACGGCCCCGACCACCACATCTACTTTTGCTACCTCCACGTCGGCCCCGAAGTGGCGCGCCTGGAAATGCCCGCCTGGGTGGCAGAGAACCCCGCCCTGCGCGACCATGCCCTCAGCCTCACCCTGGCCCAAGTCCAGAAAGGCTACGGCTCCCCCGTGGCCCTAGCCGAAGCCCACAACCAAGCCGTCGTCCGAGGCGGCGATCGCACCCGGTTTTTCCGCCTACTAGAACAGCAGATGATCCGCGCCGGGCTGGCGAATGTCGGCACCTCCTACAAAGAAGCCCGCAAACGGGGCAGCATTGCCTAGGCATTTCCGCACCTGTCGTCTCAGCCCATGCCGCCGGTAACTTTTGCTCAGCCCCCATCGTCTATTGAAATTAAGCTAGAACTGATTGAATAGCCGTTAATCCTTGAACCGTTAAATTTTAAGCCGTTAATTTTCGAGCGATGCGGTAGGGTGTGTTGCGGCGTCAGCCCAACGCACCGCTAGGATTGACTGATTGAGCAGCCGTTAATCAGGTTGGGCAAAGTCAGGTGAAAGCTCAAAGCCAGCAGTCAGGGCTAAACAGCGGGGCCAAAAGCGGGGCAAACGTGACCCAGGAATTTCACTTATCCATTACAGCAGTCGGCGATCAGCGCTACCTAGTGCGCACCGAACAGGTGACGCTGGGCGTACCCCTGGCTGAAGAAATCGTCACCTGGCCCGTGGCCGATTGGCTAGCCCAGACCCAAGGGCTACTCCACGATCCCCTGATCAGCCTGCTGCGCAATCAATCGGTCAATCGAGTTCACACTGACAACGACCCTGAGGCCAGCAAGGACGCCGCCCCGACCAGCCTGGCCCAATTTGGTCGCGTGCTGTACCGCAGCCTGTTTCAAAACACCATCCGCGATAGCTGGCTAGCCGCCCTCAGCATTGCCCAAAACCGCCGCGAACGGCTGCGGCTGCGCTTAGCCGCCAAAGATCCCCAACTGCAGCGCCTCCCCTGGGAAATTCTGTACGACTGCGACCAAGATCGGCCCCTCGCCACCCGCACCGAAGTCACCTTTGCCCGCTACCATCCCACCGGCAGTTCGGCCCTCTCTCTAACAGACGGCGCAACCTCCCTGCGGGTGCTGATGGTCATGGCCACCCCTGAAGATCAAGATCCCCTCGACACCCAGCAAGAGTTTCAGCAACTTCAGGCGGATTTGCAGGAGACGAGTGCGATCGCAATTGAGGTCGATCTGCTCGCCCATCCCGACCGCGCCCAACTGACCCAGCATCTAGAGCAAGGTCACTATCAAATCTTTCACTACGCCGGACATAGTAGCGCCGCCGAAGCTGGTGGCGACCTGTACCTGGTAAACCGCACCACCGGCCTCACCGAGCGACTCAGTGGCGAAGACCTCGCCGGACTATTAGTTAACAACGGCGTTTCCCTCGCCGTCTTCAACTCCTGTCGGGGAGCCTACGGCAGCGACCATAGTCATGAGCACAGCTTGGTACAGGCATTGGTCACCCAAGGGGTGCCTGGGGTGATTGCCATGGCCGAACGCATCCCCGATGACGCCGCCCTGAACTTTACCCGGCTGCTGTATCGCAACCTGCGCCAGGGCTATCCCATCGACCTGAGCTTAAGCCGCACCCGCCAGGGCTTAATTTCTACTTACGGCTCCGAGCGATTTTACTGGGCACTGCCAGTGCTATACCTCCAGCCAGGGGCCGCCACCACTGGCACCACCGCTGGCCCGGAGGCAGCGTTCTTACAACCCTCCGGTCGAGGGCGCACCCTAGATGGCCTGGAATTTGAAGATCTAGATCCAGACCTCAATCAGGCTTTGGATCAGGAGTTAGCCCAAGCGGATTTATTTGACGATCTAGACCCCGATGATCTGCTCGAAGATGAGTTCCTTGAGGCGGATTTACCAGGGGAAGATCTAGAAGACGACCTGCTTAAAGATGATCTGGCCGAAGACTTCACGGACGATCTCGACGACTACGGCGATGACTCAGCAGTCGTGGCGGATTTGATTCAACAGTTATCCCAGCCGCGACCTGAACCGCCGCCCATGCCCGCCCAGCCTGGGGAACAGCTCTTAGAGAAAGATGTTGAAACAGGCCAAACCGTCCTCGATCTCTATGATCCCTTGCCAGAAGGCCCAACAGCCGCCGAGCCTACCACAGCAGCAGACAACCGAACCCCGCCGCGCAAGGGGCAACTCTTTCAGCCTGGGGAAGGGCTGACCCGACTGGGATGGGGGGTGTTTGGCGGGGTCAGCCTAGGGCTAGCAGTGTTGCTCGGCTTCGGCTTGAGCCTAGAAGCCATGCGGACAGAACCAGATTTGCCGTCCCCGCCGACCGCCCGTGATCCCGAGCTTGACGGCAACGGTCTTGACGCCCCCTTTGCCGCCGGGATGGATGCCCAAGCGCTGCAAACCCTAGCCATTGCTGAATTGAATCAAGATCGCCCCGAAGGCGCAGCCCGCGCCATCCGGCTGATGCTCGACAAGGGGGAGCTACAGGAAGTCGGGGAAATCTTTACCAACTTAGATGGGGGCGATAATCAGGTCAGCAGCCAGCCTGAACTGCTGTTTTTGAAGGGGCGGCTGCAGTGGCAGCACCATCGACAGGGTGATACCGATTTCCCCGCCCATGAGGTTCAGGACACCTGGGAGCGGGTCGTCGCTCTGGAACCAAATAATCCCCGGTATCAGACGGCCCTGGGATTTGCGGCTTATGCCAACGAAGACTTTCCCGAGGCTAGCGCCGCCTGGACAAAAGCCACCGACCTCGACCAATCGGCGCTACAAGCCCATCAGTCTTCAGCTGAGGCGGGGGACGGCGAACAGGCTCTAACCCCAGACCGTGAGGGCATTGTAGCCGACCCCTTAGTGCTTCATGCTTACGCTGGGTTGGCGTTGGTGAGTCGGCAGGATGCCCAGCAAGAGACCAACCAAAACAGCCGAGAGATCCTCTTGGGCCGCGCCCAAAAGTTTGCTCGCATGGTGGATGAAGCCGATGCCCGTAGTTTTACCCGAAATCAGCTCGGCGATCACTGGCTGTGGGATGAGGCTGCGATCGCAGATTGGCTGCTTGTGCCCCGCTAATCCCCGGCCTATGGTGAAGGCGCAAGACTAAAGACATTATGAATCTCCTGGGGCCTGCCCGAAAGACCTGTTCATAATGGCCACAGTGCGAGGTGTCTACGTTTATCGTGATCAATAGGCCAGAACACTAGAGGCCAAAATCCTAGAGACCGAAACCCTAGATCAAAATCACTAAACCAAGGTCGATCAATTACAAGATCAACCATCGCCATTTCCAGGGGCCAGCGTCGCCAAAGCCAGAGTTAACCCTTTGGGCGGGCTTTTTCGGAAATATTTTCTCTGGAAGGATGAAATCTCTGGAAAGCCGAAACCGTAGAACGGGCTGGGGAAATGGCTGAATTCAGGCTTGAAGCATTTGGCTCCTTTAAGTTTTGACCGCAGGGCTGACCGCAGTCTCGATCGCAGTCCCCTCAATACACCACACCCGCTCAGACCATCTCAAGGAGACGAATAGCCCAATGGAGGTTTTATGAAACAGATTCCTGTTTCAGTGCTGACGCTAATTGCTGGAATCTTGGTGACTGTGATCAGCCTATGGGTTGGCCAGAACCACGGTCTGTTCCCAGAGCAAGCCTCAGCCCAGGCTCCTCTGGTCGATAACCTGTTCGACGTGATGATGACCATCTCCGTCGCCCTGTTTTTGATCATGCAGGGGGCGATTCTTTGGTTCATGATAAAATATCGCCAGCGCAAGGGCGACAACGCCGATGGGGATCCCTCTGAAGGCAACCTGTCCCTGGAGATCGTCTGGACGGCGATCCCAGCGGTGCTAGTGATTGGCCTGGGGATCTACAGCGTTGAGGTCTACAGCGAGATGGGCGGCTTTGCCCCAGAACACGCCTCGATGATGATGGGCCACAACCACGGCGGTTCCGCCGTGGCCCACGTGATGGGTGAACCTGCGATCGCAGGCTCCCTATCCGATGATCCCAATGCCAAAGGCGAAGAGATCGCCTACACCTACGGCATCGGCGCAACACCAGCGGCTGAGGCCAACCCAGCCGACCTAGAAGTCAACGTCGCCGGGATGCAATACGCCTGGATCTTCACCTATCCCAAAGGCGGCATGGTGTCTGGGGAACTGCACGTCCCCGTGGGTCGCCAGGTGCAGCTCAACATCAGCGCCAACGACGTGATCCACTCCTTCTGGGTACCTCAGTTCCGGCTCAAGCAAGACGCCATTCCGGGGCAAGATACTCAGCTGCGGTTTGTGGCTACGAAGCCCGGCGACTACCCCGTGGTTTGCGCTGAACTCTGTGGCGGCTACCACGGCAGCATGCGGACTCGGGTAATCGTTCACGAGGCCGAAGAGTATGACCAGTGGGAAGCCGAGCAAATCGCGCTGCAGTCCGACGGCAGTACGGTAGCGGCTATTCCGGTGCCGACCACAGCCATGTCGCCAACTGAGTACCTGAGCCCCTACAGCGAAGACCTCGCCCTCGCCCCCGAGGTGCTGGCCAATCTGCATTAGGCCAGTCAGATCCAGGCCCACTTGTGCTTAAAGGCTGCCGTCAGGCGGCAGTCTTTCCCCCCTGTTCTGGTCTTTTTGACAAACCCCATTCAGTAAAGAT
>PXDR01000189.1 GCA_003566335.1 Cyanobacteria bacterium T3Sed10_344R1 | reverse complement strand
CCCCCAGCCCCTTCTCCTTTGGGAGAAGGGGAGCCGGATTCAAAGTCCCTCTCCTGCTGAGAGAGGGATTTAGGGTGAGGGCTCCAGACTGAGATGCACCCCTGAGAGACGCCCTGATCGCAACTGTTCCCTGAGCAGAGTCCATGAGCAGAGCTAAGGAGCGGCGTCAAAGGGAGCAACGACCCTTACTCTTCGTCCCAGCTTTCAACCGCTAGCAAGTGGCTGATGGGGTCTTGCATTGAGAACTCAAAGTCTTCTAGTTCCTGACGCCAGTGGCTCCAGTCATCGCCAAACAAGAAGGCAATTTTCCAGATTCTGTCCTCAGCTTGCACCACTTTGGAGTTAACCAGAGACTTTACCTGTCGCTGGAACTTCACCATCGGATGCACAACCAATGAATTGGTCATCGTCTTAGTCATAATTGAATTTTGAAAGTGTCTAAACTGAATGCTTGTCTGGATGCGTCTAAAGCAAGATCCGATTGCGCCTCAGATTGAAGCTCACAGCGCAGTCGGCAAGAAGTCGCTTTCCAGTAACACAACATAGCATAGCCCCCCGACTTTCAACCAAAGTTTGCCAGATTTCAAAAAACTTTACTTCTAAAGGCTGAAGTTTTAGGGGTTTAGTACTGCTCGGCGTAAATTGCCCTCACCCTAAATCCCTCTCCGAGAAAGGGAGATGGGCGTTGAATCCGGCTCCCCTTCTCCCTTCTTGGGATAAGGGGCTGGGGGATGAGGGTCTACAGGTGGCAAGACTTGTGCCGCAGATAGGGTGCGATCGCAGCGCAGACCCACCGCCCCATCTCCGGCTAGCCCGGTTGTCCTGACCCCTGGCCGCTAAGATGAAAAGCAGGTGGCTGCTGCCGTCTAATTATCCGCTCAGCCCCACTTAGCCCCATTTACGTCTCGACTTAAATTATCTTCTCGACTATGTCTCAATCCAACGTTGTGGCTCCACCCGCTGAAACTGCTGAAAAAATCCATCTGCCCCGCACCAGCGAGTCAGACACCCTGAAGCGGATTCGCCACACGTTTTCCCATGTGATGGCGATGGCGGTGCAAAAATTGTTCCCCAAAGCTCAGGTCACCATTGGCCCTTGGATTGAGTACGGCTTCTACTACGACTTTGATCACCCCGAGCCTTTCACCGAGAAGGATCTCAAGGCGATCAAAAAAGAGATGATTAAAATCATCAACAAAGGACTGCCCCTAGAGCGGGAAGAAGTCAGCCGCGAAGAAGCCCAGCGCCGGATTGAAAAGCTCCAGGAACCCTACAAGCTGGAAATCCTAGCCGGACTGCAAGACCCCATCACCCTCTACCACCTAGGAGAAGACTGGTGGGATCTCTGTGCTGGCCCCCACGTTGAAACCACGAAAGCGCTGCATCCCAAAGCCTTTGACCTAGAGAGCGTGGCCGGGGCCTACTGGCGCGGCGATGCTAACAACGCCCAGCTCCAGCGGATTTACGGCACGGCTTGGGAAACCCCAGAGCAGTTGACTGAGTACAAGCGGCGACGAGAAGAAGCGAAGAAGCGGGATCACCGTCGCCTGGGCAAAGAACTGGGGCTGTTTATCTTTGCGGATGAAGTGGGGCCAGGGTTGCCCCTGTGGACACCCAAAGGCACCCTGCTGCGCTCCACCCTAGAGGACTTCCTCAAGCAAGAGCAGGTAAAGCGGGGCTATCAGCCCGTAGTCACCCCCCACATTGGCCGGGTGGATTTGTTCAAGACCTCGGGCCACTGGCAAAAGTACCGGGAAGATCTGTTCCCGATGATGGGGGACTCGGAAGACGAAGGGTTTGTGCTGAAGGCGATGAACTGTCCCTTCCACATTCAAATCTATAAGTCCAGCCTGCGCTCTTACCGGGAGCTGCCCCTACGCCTGGCGGAATTTGGCACGGTTTACCGCTACGAGCAGTCTGGGGAACTGGGGGGCTTAACCCGAGTGCGGGGCTTTACCCAGGACGATGCCCACCTATTTGTCACCCCAGAACAGCTCGATGATGAGTTTTTGAAGGTGGTGGATCTGATTCAGTCGGTGTTCAATGCCTTACAGCTTGGGGATGCCTTCCGGGCGCGGCTGAGCTTCCGGGATCCAGACTCGGATAAGTACATTGGCTCGGATGATGCCTGGGAAAAATCCCAAAGTGCGATCCGCCGAGCGGTGGAGCATCTCGGCATGAACCACTTTGAAGGCATTGGCGAAGCGGCCTTCTACGGGCCAAAGCTGGACTTCATTTTCACCGATGCCCTAGATCGGGAGTGGCAACTGGGCACGGTGCAGGTGGACTACAACCTGCCGGAGCGGTTTGGCCTGGAGTATGTGGCCGAAGACGGCAGCCGTCAGCGCCCGGTGATGATTCACCGCGCCCCCTTTGGCTCCCTAGAGCGGCTAATCGGCATTTTGATTGAAGAGTATGCCGGGGACTTTCCCCTGTGGCTGGCTCCGACCCAGGTGCGGCTGCTGCCGGTGACCGAAAGCCATGTCGCCTATGCTCAGCAGGTGGTAGATCAACTGCGGCTCCAAGGGGTGCGGGCTGAGGTAGACCTCAGCGGCGATCGCATGGGCAAGATGATCCGCAATAGCGAAAAGGGCAAAATCCCGGTAATGGCGGTGGTGGGAGACAAAGAGCTGGAGAGCAACAGCCTCAGTGTCCGCACCCGCGCCCAGGGTGAACTGGGCGCGCTGCCGGTGGATGAGGTGATGACCCGGATCGGGGATGCGATCGCATCCCACGGCAGCTTCTAGAATCAGCTAGACCTGGCGCTACAGGCCGTCTTCTAGCCGATCAACATCTCCTTCAAGCCCGCCTAGGTCTTGGCGCAGAGCGTCTAACTCTTGGCGCAAGGAATCCTGTTGACTGAGGCGCTCTTGCCGTAGCTCCAGCAGGTTGTCCATACAGGCTGCGATCGCAGCGGCAAATTCGTAACGAGTCATGGCCTGATCCCCGCGAAAGGTACCGTCGGGATATCCGGAAATACAGGCGTAGTTTTCCGTTAGATTGCGCACAGCAGTGTAGGCCCAGTGGGTGGGCGCAACATCCGCCAAGTCAAACATTTCTGCTGACAGGGTTTGGGTCAGGTGGAGGTCTGCCTGGTCATAGGCTGGAGCGCTGAACTCGGCCCAGGTCAATGGCTCCGTAGACAGGGGCGCAGCCTGGGTAGCGGGGGCTTCAAAACTGATGGTGGTGGTAGTGACCTGAGCGGCGGCAGGGGCTATGCCCAGGCTGATCAGCCCGAGGGCAAAGCTGCTGCCAATAGCGAGCTGGAGGGACTGCATTGTCCGAAGCATAACCATAGCGACTGACTCGACTTGCACGGCGGGGCGTTAGGTGGACGGGAAGACGGGCTGATTAAATTAAGAAGACAATCTTCTCTACGCTTCTCTAGACGCCACCTTCCCAGACCAGTTCCGACGGTATGGCTTGCTGTATGACAGACGTTGAACTGGTCAGTCTTGGGGCTACAGCTTTAGTCTTACTGGTCTAGGACAGCCCAGTAAGACTAAAGCTGTAGCGTCTAGGCTTCTCTCTGCCAACCCTTTCTTCCAACCTAAATCCTTAGCTCCATGTTCGCTACCGTCACTGTTACCGTTCCGGCCACCACCGCCAATATTGGCCCTGGATTTGACTGCCTGGGGGCCGCCCTGGGCCTGTATAACCGCTTTAGCTTTCGCCCCAGTGATGTCTTGACCATCACTGCCACGGGGCTCGGGGCAGAACGGGTTCCCCTAGACCAGGGCAATCTGGCCCACCAAGCCTTTGTCGCGACGTTTAAGCACTTGGGCAAAACACCCCCTGCGATCGCCCTCGATATTGAACTGGCGGTTCCCCTAGCCCGAGGCTTAGGCAGTTCTTCTACTGCGATTGTCGGCGGCATCCTAGGTGCAAATGCCCTAGCCGGAAGTCCCCTCACCAAAGCGCAAGTGGGGGAACTGGCGATTCAGGTTGAAGGCCACCCTGACAACGTGATCCCCGCCTTGATGGGGGGCTGTCGGCTGGCGGTGCAGTCTCAAGACGATTGGACAGTGTGCCCGGTGCCTTGGCATCAGGATGTGCAGGTCGTCGTGGCGATCCCAGACTTTGAGCTGTCCACTGCCGAGGCGCGGCGGGTATTGCCCCAAACCTACAGCCGGGCCGATGCGATTTTTAACACCGCCCATCTAGGACTATTGCTGCGGGGGCTCGAAACCGGCAACCATGACTGGCTGCGGGCAGCCCTACAAGACCGGATTCATCAGCCCTATCGCCAAGCGTTGATCCCCGGCTATGAGGCAATGGCTCAGGCAGCGGAGAAAGCGGGCGCTGATGGCCTCGTCATCAGCGGGGCTGGGCCAACCCTGCTGGCGATCGCAGCTGAAAGTGCGATCGCAGCCGTCACCGCTGCCCTAAAACACCCTTGGCAAGATCTAGGCATTGCCGCCGACGTGAAGCCCCTACCGATCGAAACCGCCGGAGCTTCGGTTGTCGATCACACCTGACCTAGGCAAGCACAGGAAAATTCTGGCCAAGTCAGGAGGCTGAACCAAGGAGCTGAAACCAAGCATTGACGAGGGTTTCAGGCCGAAGCCTCATTTCTTCTAGGGTTTGCATAGAGTTATCTATATGTGATTATTCACTCCGATTAGAAACAATCGGAAATATTTTTTGCTGCCGCTGAAAGCCTTTGGCAGCAAGGGATGTAGAAAAATTGCGATCGCAATTTACAAAGCACTGTTATAAAAAGTTCACTAAATTTAATATACTGAGGACGAACGAGCAGATTAGGTATTTATCCTCATCATTCAATG
>PXDR01000606.1 GCA_003566335.1 Cyanobacteria bacterium T3Sed10_344R1 | reverse complement strand
CGCCTGCACCTCTGGTTTACGGCCCCTTTCGCTGGATTACACCCGATCTCGCCCCCAACGCATCAACCTGGCAGAGCATATTGCGCCCCCTTCAGTCGAGGACACCCTGAGCTGAGTTGACCTTCGCCGGACTCAAACCCAGGGGAATCAGTGGCCCAAATCGGTGAATGCCCCCCAGGGCAAGGGACGCTGAATCTGATAATCTTTCTGCCCTATGTTACATTTCTATTGACGGCAATACATTATTCATCGAGCTTCCCGCTTCATGTTTACCAAGCAAGTAACCGACTCCAAAGCCTACCAATGGTTTAACGAGCGGCTGGAAATTCAGGCACTTGCCGACGATATTTCCAGCAAGTACGTGCCGCCCCACGTCAATATTTTCTATTGCTTGGGGGGCATTACCCTCACCTGTTTCATCATCCAGTTCGCTACTGGATTTGCGATGACCTTCTACTACCGTCCGACGGTAACTGAAGCGTTCGCCTCAGTGCAGTACCTGATGACGGATGTCAACTTCGGTTGGCTGATTCGCTCCATCCACCGCTGGTCCGCCAGCATGATGGTGCTGATGATGATTCTGCACGTGTTCCGCGTGTACCTGACCGGCGGCTTCAAGAAGCCTCGGGAACTCACCTGGATTACCGGCGTGATTTTGGCTGTGATCACCGTGTCATTCGGTGTGACTGGCTACTCTCTGCCTTGGGATCAGGTGGGATACTGGGCCGTGAAAATCGTGTCTGGCGTTCCTGGCGCAATCCCGGTTATAGGCGACAGCATTGTCGAGCTAATGCGGGGCAGTGCCAGCGTGGGTCAGGCAACCTTGACTCGCTTCTACAGCTTGCATACCTTCGTGTTGCCTTGGTTCATCGCTGTGTTCATGCTGCTGCACTTCCTGATGATCCGCAAGCAGGGCATCTCTGGGCCTTTGTAAGCTAGAGAGGGACGGCTTGAATCTTTGAGCCCCTTGGGCTCAAAGCCTGACAGCTAAACCAATAGGGCTTAGCGCTTCTCCAGCCGGGGCTGGGCTAAGCTACGACGATTGAGCCGCGAAAACTGGTTCGTAGGGGGCAACCGCCCCCTTGATGTACGAGGAGAAGTGACTTTTTGATATGGCTACCCTTAAAAAGCCGGATCTAAGCGATCCACAACTGCGCGAGAAGCTAAAGCAGGGCATGGGGCACAACTACTACGGTGAGCCCGCCTGGCCGAATGACTTGCTCTACATTTTCCCGGTGGTAATTCTGGGCTCTATTGCCTGCTGTGTCGCCCTTGCGGTGTTAGACCCCGCAATTGTCGGCGAGCCTGCTGATCCCTTCGCTACCCCCCTAGAGATTCTGCCCGAGTGGTATCTCTACCCGACTTTCCAGATGCTGCGGGTTCTGCCCAACAAGCTGCTGGGCATCGGCGCAATGGCGGCGATTCCTCTGGGCCTAATGCTGATTCCGTTTGTCGAGAATGTCAACAAGTTCCAAAACCCGTTCCGCCGCCCGGTGGCAACGGCTGTGTTCCTGTTCGGCACGGTCTTTACCCTGTGGTTGGGGATTGGCGCAACCTTCCCCATCGACAAGTCTCTCACCCTAGGCTTGTTCTAGGTTGAAGGCTGAATAACTAAGAGCTGATCCACGGTCTACCTACAGGTGCTTGACCTGGATCTGCTCAACTGAACCGCCTGGGGCGAAGCTGGGAGGATTTATCCTTCTAAGTTCGGCGCAGGCGGTTTTCCTATGGTTTACTGAAAGGGCATGTTGCGGGGGCTGAAGGGACGCTGTTGAGCCCCTTGACTATTGGCGTGCAGTGCGACAGGTTGAGCAGCCTCTTAGGAGGAGACAAGGCCCAGGGATCGGCGGTAGGGCATGGGGATGATAAAACAGGATCGCTTGGTTGTAGCCACAGATCTGAAGGCGCTGACTCAGATTCAGCAGTGGTTTAGTGACTTCTGCAAATCCAGTGGCGATCGGGCGGCTTGGGTGATCGCTCAGTTTGATGGTCTGAATCTGGCCCTGGCTGAGGGCTTTACCAATGCGGTTCGCCATGCCCATGCAGAACTTCCCCCAACTACCCCAATTGTGATTGAGGTTAGCCTTTGGCCTAATCGGATTGAAATTCGGATTTGGGATCAAGGTCAGCCGTTTGATCCGACTGTGCTGAAAGATCCGGAACCCGGCGCTTTGCTGGAGGGCGGCTATGGCTGGTTTTTGATTCGACGCATTGCTGATCAGGTGCAGTATTTGCGATCGCAACAGGGCGGCAACTGTCTATGGATTATAAAGTCCGGGGCTTCTTGAAAGATTTAGTGAGGGCTAGGGGGAGAGACGGCCAGACCCTGGGTAAACTGGGTAGGATTTACCAGGAGTGGGGCGAGTTGGCGTTCCGCTGAGGGTTACCAAAGGTTTTCCATGACAGGCACTGCGCTGATTACCGGCATTACCGGGCAGGACGGCTACTACCTGAGCCGACTGCTGTTAGAGAAGGGCTACCGGGTGGTTGGGCTAGTGCCGCCAGAGCGCCAGGGCAGCGTCGTTAAGCTCGGCGACCTGGCAGATCGGGTGGACATCTACACCGTGGACTTGCGGGATAGCCAAGCCCTACGGCAAGCGGTTGAGCAACTACAGCCTCAAGAAATCTATAATCTGGCTGCCCCAAGTTTTGTGCCAGCCTCTTGGGATGATCCGCTAGGAACCCTGGATTTGGTCACGGGCACGGCGACCCGCCTGCTGACGGCGATTCGTGAAGTTGGTCTATCCACCCGGTTCTATCAGGCCAGCAGTTCAGAAATTTTTGGCCAGGTGCAGGAATCGCCCCAGTCGGTTGAGACCCCCTTCCGACCCAAAAATCCCTATGGGGCAGCCAAACTCCACGCCCACTGGACAATGGTGCATCAGCGAGAGCACCACGGCCTGTTTGCCTGTAGCGGCATCTTGTACAACCACGAGTCCCCCCGGCGACCGCCCCAGTTTGTCACCCGTAAGGTGTCTCTGGCGGCAGCTTCAATTAAGCTAGGCCGGAGCCAAAAACTACAAATGGGCAACCTGTCAGCCCGGCGCGATTGGGGCTATGCCGGGGATTATGTGGATGCGATGTGGCGGATGCTGCAAGGGGATACCCCGGAAGATTATGTGATTGGCACCGGGCAGCTCCACAGCGTTGAAGACCTGGTGGCCACAGCATTTGCCTGTGTTGATCTTGACTGGCAGCAGTATGTGGAGGTGGATACAACCCTGGTGCGGCGAGACGAACACTTTCAGCTGGTGGCTGACCCGACCAAGGCGAAAACCCAGCTTAACTGGCAGCCCCAGGTTAGCTTTGACGTGCTGATTGAGCGCATGGTTCAGACTGATCTGGCGCGGTTACAGTCCGACGCAGAAGTCTAGTCCAGAGACTTGTACTTCCCCTTCCATCCACTCTCTCAACCGTACTGTAGGGTGCTGTTAGGCGAAGCCGTAACGCACCACTCTGTAGGTGTTTGACGCCGATTTAATGACAAGGATTAAAAACCACCCGTGACCTCTTCATCCAGCCGCCCCCTGTTTGTGTTCTTGCAAGTGTTTGAGTGGGAAGGGGGAATTCAGTCCTATGTCAAAGACGTGCTGCGGGCCTATGCGGGCCTGAATCAGGGTGGCGCAACGGTGCTGTTGCTGCGGGATGGGCCAGATTGTCCTAACCCCCTGCGCGATACAGATTTAGATTTTCGCTATTTAAAGTCGGCCCAACCGATGTTGGGACGGTTGCGGCTGGCGGCTGCGTTGGCCTGGATGTTGCTGCGATCGCATCCCCCCGTCGTCATTTGCGGCCACATTAACTTAGCCCCGTTGGTGCAGTGGCTTTGCGATCGCACCGGCACGCCCTACGTGGTGATGACCTACGGCAAAGAGGTCTGGCGGCCATTGTCCCCACGCCAGCAGGCCGCCCTAGCTGGCGCTCAGCAGGTCTGGACGATTAGCCGCTACAGCGGTGACCAAATGGCCCAAGCCAATGCCCTTGACCCCAGCCGGATCGCCCTGTTGCCCTGCATCGTCCCTGGAGATAACTTTACCCCTGGCCCAGTCCAGCCCAGTTTAGTCGCGCAATACGGCCTAGAGGGGGCGCGGGTGCTGATGACGGTGGCGCGGCTATGGTCTGGAGATATTTACAAGGGCGTGGACGTGACGATTCGGGCTTTGCCTGCGATCGCCCAAGTTCACCCAACGGTGAAGTATCTGGTGATTGGTCGTGGGGATGACCAGCCGCGACTGGCCCAGCTGGCTGAGGATTTAGGCGTGGCCGATCAGGTGGTGTTTGCTGGGTATGTGGCCGATGACGCCCTGGCCGATCACTATCGCCTGGCTGACGCCTACGTCATGCCGTCCCAAGAAGGCTTTGGCATTGTCTATCTCGAAGCTATGGCCTGCGGCATTCCTGTGTTGTCGGGGGATGATGATGGCTCCGCTGATCCTCTGCAAGATGGGCGAGTGGGCTGGCGGGTGCCCCACCGTGATCCCGAAGAAGTAGCAAAAGCTTGCATTGAAATCCTCACGGGGGACGATCGCCGCTGTGAGGGGGATTGGTTGCGATCGCAAACCCTGGCTCACTTTGGCCCTGATGCCCTACAAGCCAAGCTCAATCGGCTTCTGAGCCCATTCATGCCGCCAGCCGCCCCCAAGCCGCCCCAGCCCTAGAGGTTAAGCTTTAACACAACCCCCAGCTTTGCTACGGTACGTTATCCCGCCCTAGGGAGAAGACCAACCTTAGCCTATGCTGAAAAAAGTTG
>PXDR01000261.1 GCA_003566335.1 Cyanobacteria bacterium T3Sed10_344R1 | reverse complement strand
CTCGGCGTCAATATTTTGGGCAAAGGATTGCACAGCTACGGCTGGTTCTTCTAGAAAAACGGTGCGTTACGGCTGCGCCTAACCGCACCCTACTTAACTGAACCAAACTGCGATCGCAACTACCATCGGCGCTAACGCTAGCGCCGGTAAAAACGACGCGACCCGAATTTTGGCCACCTCCAGCAAATTCAGCCCCAGCCCCACAATCATCAAGCCCCCCACCCCCGTTAGCAGCAAAATACGCGGGTCATTCACCGGATCGCTCAGCCCCCCCGCTAACAGCCCTGCCAGGAGGGATAAGCTGCCCTGTAACAGCATCACCGGCAAGGCCGAAAACCCCACCCCGAGGCCATAGCTGCCGGTTAATGCGATCGCAGCCAAGCCGTCCATCGTGGACTTGAGGCTGAGGATCGTGTTGTCCCCCGTCAGACCATTATTCAGGCTGCCCAAAATCGCCATCGGCCCAATGCAAAACAGCAAACTGGCCGCCACAAACCCTTCCGTAAACCGACCGCCGCCGCGAAATTGCCGCTTTAGCCCATCCCCCACCCGCACCAGCCCCTTTTCGACTTGCAGCCATTCCCCCAGCAGTCCCCCCACCACCAGCGTCAACAGCCCCAAAATCACCCCATCAACCGCAATCGACACCTCCATCAGCCGCTGAGCCATGCCAAACCCCACCAGCAGCACAAACAGCCCCACCGCCTGAGTAATCACCTGCTTCTGGGCCACCGGCAGGCGATGGCGCAACAGCAGCCCCAAGCCCGTACCGCCAACCACCGCCAGCCCGTTAATCCAGGTGCCGCTTGTTCTTGCCCAAAAGCTCAGATCCAACAGTATTGCTCCTCGAAAGTTGATAACTGGGTGATAACCGGAAGGGCTAACCGGGGCACAAATCAGGCGATTTTGGTGAATTAACCTGGTTTTTTCGCCAGGGTCAGGCTTAGCAATGAGCCCAGGAAAACCAGAGTGAGCTAAAGAAAACCTGTGGGTCACCGCCCCAGCCCCAAAAAGTTGACTACCCTGATCGTGTTGCAGGCTGGTCTAAAGCTAGAGAAATCGGCCTCTAGACCGTCAAAAGGACGTCAAAAGACCATCAACTTGCCGTCGGGCCGGGAGGTTCTAAAGCCTCACGCTGCCCATGAGCAGCGGCTAACAGAACACGGTCAACAGAAATCAGTGTAGATAAACGCGGTCAAGCTAGTTGCGATCGCCAGCAAGTCCGACAGACCCGCACAGCAGACACAGCAGAGAAAACAGGCAAACTATGGCACAGAGTTTTGGTGTAATCGGTCTCGCCGTTATGGGGGAAAACCTTGCCCTCAACGTAGAGCGCAACGGCTTTCCAGTGGCTGTCTACAACCGCTCCCGCGAAAAAACAGACGCCTTCATGACCAACCGGGCCGGGGGCAAAAACGTCAAGGCCACCTACTCCCTCGAAGAATTTGTCGAATCCTTAGAGCGGCCTCGGCGGATTCTGGTCATGGTCAAAGCCGGTGGCCCCGTGGATGCGGTGATTGAGCAACTCAAGCCCCTGCTCGACCCCGATGACATGATCATCGACGGCGGCAACTCCCTCTATGACGACACCGAGCGCCGAGTCAAGGATCTCGAAGCCGCTGGCTTCAACTTCATCGGCATGGGGGTCAGCGGTGGCGAAGAAGGAGCCCTCAACGGCCCCAGCCTCATGCCCGGTGGCAGCCGCGCCGCCTATGACTCCATCGAGCCAATCGTCACCAAAATTGCCGCCCAAGTCGATGACGGCCCCTGCGTCACCTACATCGGCGCTGGCGGGTCGGGCCACTACGTCAAGATGGTGCACAACGGCATCGAGTACGGCGACATGCAGCTCATCGCCGAAGCCTATGACCTGCTGAAAAACGTGCTGGGGCTAGACCACAAACAGCTCCACCAAGTGTTTTCAGAGTGGAACACCACGGACGAGCTCAACTCCTTCCTGGTAGAAATCACCGCTGATATTTTCACCAAGCTAGATGAGGGCAGCAACCAAGCCCTAGTCGAAGTGATCATGGATGCGGCAGGGCAAAAAGGCACCGGACGCTGGACAGTGATGAGCGCCCTAGAAATGGGCGTGAGCATTCCCACCATCACCGCAGCGGTCAACGCCCGAATTATGTCCTCGATTAAGCAAGAGCGGGTCGCAGCAGCCAAAGAACTCAATGCGCCAGACGCCAGCTTTAGCGGCGACGCCCAGACCTTCATCAACCAAGTGCGGGATGCCCTGTACTGCTCCAAGATTTGCTCTTACGCCCAGGGCATGGCCCTACTGGGCAAAGCCTCAGAAACCTATGGCTATGACCTGAACCTGGGCGAAACCGCCCGGATTTGGAAAGGCGGCTGCATCATTCGGGCCGGGTTCCTCAACAAAATCAAGGCAGCTTACGACGAAAACCCCGCCCTAGCGAACCTACTGCTGGCCCCTGAGTTTAAGCAGACCATTTTGGATCGCCAGTCCGCTTGGCGCGACGTAATCGCCACCGCAGCCCAACAGGGCATTCCCGTACCGGCCTTCAGCGCATCCCTGGACTACTTCGACAGCTACCGTCGGGATCGCCTACCCCAAAACCTGACCCAGGCCCAGCGGGACTACTTCGGTGCCCACACCTATGAGCGCACCGACAAGCCCGGCAGCTTCCACACCGAATGGATGAAGGAAACCGCTAACGTCTAGGGTTCCTCCCCTTAGCGTCCATCCCATCTAGATCAACCCTCCGCAGATTGCCCCAAAGGGTCGTCCGCAGAGGGTTGGCCTATCTCAAAGCCAAAATCCACAGCAGCAAACTAAGTTGGTGACCACCAATAAATCTTGCGTAGGGTGATGTTAGGCAAAGCCGTAATGCGGGTATCCGCTTAAGGCGGGACGGGTCACCCTGTGAAGTTGCTGACAAGGGGCTTGCTCCCTTCGGGAGCCACTTCGTGAACGACAAGCTCAGCCCGAACGGACTTAAAACCGTTCGCCCTGAGCCTGTCGTTGGCGTAGCCTCCCCAGAGGGGATAGGGCAGCGCCGTTAGTTAAGGACGCAGGGCTGTAGAGCAAATAAAAATCCCGCCTTATGTTGATCCCTCAATAACGCACCGCTCTAATAGTTATCCAGCCGCCAGAAAACCTCTAGCAAAAACTCCCAGATTTCCAGATGACGCTGGGCCGTGAACAGACTATCGCCCCAGACGTATAGGCCATGGTTGGCAATCAAGAGACCATGCCCAGGTACTTCGGGCGTTAACAACGGTCGCGCTTGGCGACTGAGATCAGCTAAATCCTGGCTGTTGGTCAAGATAGGCAACGTAACCTCAGCCTCATGGGTTGCCACCCCGGCCAGCCCCTTGAGCATTTCATAGCCCGTCAGCGTAATGCCCCCCTGCGCGACATAGCGACCTGAAACCAGGGTATTAAAGACTGAATGGGTATGTAGAACAGCCCTAGCTCCGGTTTCTTCCACAATCGCCCAGTGCATGAGGGTTTCAGCGGAAGCTTTGCCTTTACCGCTAATTACCTCGGCTTTGGGGTTGACCTCAATCAGGTCTTCTGGCTGCACCAACCCCTTATCTACTCCACTCGGGGCCATCAGCAAAACCGGGCTGTCGGTAGACATGAGGGCACTAAAGTTGCCCCCAGTGCCAGCGGCCCAGCCTTTTCGATGGATGTCTTGAATCACCCAGCTAAGGGCTTGCCGCAGATCGTCCGTGTGGAGCATGACGGGGGCAGACAGTAAGAGGGGTAGAAAACAGTTTGAGCAACAGACTCCCGACACCAGACAGGAGTCATTCTAGGGCTTTTAGCCTATCACTCTCAGCCCCGTGGCGAAATGTCAGAAATGCTCATTTAAACCGCGTTCCGCTTTGTCCCGCAGCGCTGTTTGACGGGTTAATGGACGGGTTAACAGAGTTGGGAGATCGGGGTAAGATGAAAAATCTATCTTTACTGCGTGCGCCAGGGCTGTCGGGACAACCATCGCCCTAAGAGCGCACAGAGAGCAGAGAAAATGCTCGTCCCAATGCCTGCTCGATTACCCTAGGGGGTTATCACTATGGTTACCACGCCGATCCGCTCAACACAGTCTGGTACTCTTTCCAATCTTCCCGTCACGATGAAGCACACGCTGTCTGTTTTAGTAGAAGACGAAGCAGGCGTGCTGACGCGCATCGCCGGACTGTTTGCCCGTCGCGGCTTTAATATTGAGAGCCTCGCCGTTGGCCCCACCGAGCAGGTCAAGGTGTCACGGATCACCATGGTGGTGCCAGGGGACGACCAGGTAATTGAGCAATTGACCAAGCAGCTCTACAAGCTGGTCAACGTCCTGAAAGTGCAGGACATTACCGAAACCCCCTGCGTCGAGCGAGAGCTGATGCTGCTGAAGGTCAGCGCCAACAGCAACACCCGCGCCGAAGTGGTGGGCTTAGCCCAAATTTTCCGGGCGCGAGTAGTCGATGTCTCCGAAGATTCCCTCACCCTAGAAGTAGTCGGCGATCCCGGCAAACTGGTTGCTATCGTCCAGGTCTTGAGCCGCTTCGGCATTCGCGAAATTGCCCGCACCGGCAAAATCGCCCTTACCCGTGAGTCTGGGGTCAACACCGAATATCTCAAGTCCTTGGAAAGCCGCCTCTAGGGCGTCTAGTGCCGTCGATGATTGATTGTGGTGAGCGATCGCAATTCTGAGAGTTAGATATATTGACGGTAAGCCCCGAGCTTGCCGTCAATCGTCATTTTGTAGGTTGCCCATGCTGACTCAACTCGTCCGTCCGATGGTGCGCACCCAGATCCGGCTGCTGGCGGG
>PXDR01000209.1 GCA_003566335.1 Cyanobacteria bacterium T3Sed10_344R1 | reverse complement strand
ATGAAATACTGGAGAAACTCAAGTAGGGTATCCGCCTAAGGAGGGACGGATACCTTGTGAAGTTGCTAATAATGGGCTTCGACAAGCTCAGCCCGAACGGACTGGAACCGTTCGCCCTGAGCCTGTCGAAGGGCAGCGCTGTTAGTAAGGGGGCAGGGCCGTAGAGTAAATAAAAATCCCGCCTTAAGTTGTTACCCCTCAAGTAGTTAATTAAATTTAGGATGAGCCAAAGGCAAAGTCCCTGCTTATCGTCCTCAGCCTGGTTTGGCAGAAGATAAGCGATCGCAATTTCACTCAATTCCGACAGACTCAATTCCGACAGACGTTACGAAAAAAACGCGCAAGACGGAAGATGCGCGCTTAAGGTTTAGGCACGCTCGCTATAGTAGGCTAGGATGCGGTAAACCAAGCGTAAAACTGATGATAGCCATCCTTATTGAGGAGGACAGCATTGGGTAACGTCTTGGAGCGACGTCTTAGGACAACGGTTGACAGAGGGGCTAATGACAGCGATAGGCGGTAGAATTGGACAGTTCGTTTGGCAAGTTGATAAAGATAGCAGCCTGGTTATTCAGTCCCAGCAGTCAATCGAAGACCTCCATCCTGCACTGCAATTCAAGGGATGGGGTCGAGCTTCGGAGTATGTGTCGGATTCCGAAATTGAGGCTGCCTTTTTATACCGAGCCGCGCTACTCAAGCTGAGGCCACCGCAGCAAGTCTTCAACGCCATGATGAACCAGAGCTTTGCCAGTTGGCTACGACAGCTCCATGAGTCTTTGCCTTAAAGGCTGAGGATTAGCGGCTGAGGGTTTAGGAGAGCAGCAGCTGATCTCGGGTGAGGTGGGCTTGGCCATGATTGGGAATCCAGGCTAGCCAGTGGTCAGTCGATTCTTCGCACAGCAAGAGGGCTTCGTCATCGCTGTAGTCAGAAATAGGCTGGCGCAGCTTGACCCAGTGATGGGCTTGGGGGGTGAAGCCTACAACTGCGGCAGTAGATTGAGCAGACGCAACTAACGCCATTGGGGAACGCTCCTGAATTTTGTATCTTTTTTGTATCTTTCAATACAGAAATTCTAGAAGGTTTGCAAATCTGTTGAGGTGTGCGATCGCAAAAGTTAACGGCTGCCCTGTCCAGCTAGAGACTAGCCGAAGTTAGGTTCGGGCCGCTCGCCTCCCCTGGCGTTGCCGATGCAGTCGCCATGCCAGGGGAGGCGCACCTCTAACGAAGAGGCTGAGCAAACGAAGAGCCTGAGCAGGCCCAACGATGGGCTAATCGACGTAGCGCAGGGATTCTAGGATCAGGTTCGCTTCTTCTGGGCTCAGCAGGCTGCAGTAGCGGCCAGGGTTGCTGGTGATCCGGTAATAGACACCGTCTTCCCCTTGAATCCAGTCTGAAAACAGAGCGGGCTCAGTGAATGGCCCTTCAGCTTCTCCGGTTTCTGTCCAGAAGACCTGGTGGGTATAGCCTTGAATGCTTTGGGCGAAGGGTGGCAAGCTGGCGTTGATCGCCTGGGGCAAAACCGGCCCCCCAAAGCCGCCACTGGCTGCCTGGAGCTCAAAACAGGCGCTGTCCCCGCCAGTCAACATGGGTTGACGATAGTAAACGATGTAGTCAGCACCGTTGTCGGGGCTGTTGTGTTGGGGGGCCATCGCGTCTACTTGATCAACTTCGGTAAATTCGGGCAAGTAGGTGGGCAGGGCAATGGGCAGTTCAGAGCGACGGAGTACGGCCAGTTGCTCCGAGGTTAGTTCTCCAGGGTCTTCGGTATTCGCTTGGGCGATCGCAGTCCCAAAGGATTGGGATGCGATGGCGTTAGTTTGGGGCAGAGTTGCGATCGCACCTCCCACACCGACTACGCCAGTCAACAGTACAAAAATGGGTTTAATCATGACTTACAACGTCTCAAAGGGACATGGATTAGATCAAACTGTGGCATCAGCACAGGTACAGTATCGACCTGCACTCCACCGGGGCAGCGTTGCGGGTTTAACCACTTTCGGTTCAACTCCTATTATTCGTGCCCAGCCGATGGGAGTATGCCAGCAGTCTTTAACACTTAAACAGCGGGTAGAGCCTGAATCCCTGACGTTTTGAGCATTGGTTTTGTGTCTGATTTGGGCTGAAATTCATGATTTAGGCATGATTTACGGCAATTGCCGCTATTTAGCTTGGTCAGACCAGAGAATACACCTATCTAATTCCTAAGGTACCCAGGGATTGGCGGAATTCACGGGCTGAGTTGATTTCGCCCAGTTGGCAGTGACCGATGACTCAGCTCGGGGAAGTTCTGGGGTATTATGGAAACTTGTGTCAACTGTTAGTAACCCGCCGGAGAAGTAAGACCATGGGCCGTAAATGCGCCATCACTGGCAAGAAAGCCAACAATGCCTTTGCCGTGTCCCACTCTCACCGTCGCACCAAGCGGCTTCAGGAAGCCAACCTGCAGGACAAGCGGGTCTGGTGGCCCCAGGGCAACCGCTACGTCAAGCTGCGCCTGTCCACCAAGGCCATCAAAACCCTAGAAACCAAGGGCATCGGGGCAATGGCTCGGGAAGCTGGCATCAACCTCAACAAGTTCTAGAGCGGCATATTTCTAGAGCGATGTAACGCTAGAGAACGTCCTTAAAGGGTTCTCTGGCCGTTTTTCCAGGTTCGCTTCGGGCTTCATCTGGCGATGAGTCTCTCTCTGTTCTGTCGCTTGGCGTTGGGTCGTCAATCCTGGAGTCAGAGAGGGACTTAATTTTTCGGAAAATTTTATCGGGCAATTCAGCCGCCCATCGTCATTGGGGCGATGCTGACGGCGCAATGCAGTAGCGATTGCGCCCCTGTTGTTTGGCGGCATAAAGCGCCTCATCGGCTTGATCAATTAAGGTCTGAGCCGATTGATTAATCGTTGGGATGGTGCTGGCAATCCCTAAACTCAGGGTGATGTGGGGCTCTAGCGGGGAGGCCCCGTGGAACAGGGCGAGCCGAGCTAGGGCTTGCTGAATTTCCAGAGTGATAGCTTCGGCTCCGGCCACATCGGTTGAGGGCAGCACAATCACAAATTCTTCGCCGCCATAGCGGGCCACCAAATCAGCTGGACGTTTCACCACATTGGTAAGGAGCTGAGCCACCTGCTGTAAACAAACATCGCCTGCCGGGTGGCCATAGGTGTCGTTATAGGCTTTGAAATGGTCAATGTCAGCCAAAATCAAGCTGAGGGGCGCTGGGTCGCGCACTAGACGCAGCCATTCTTGCCTGAGATAGGTGTCAAAGTTGCGGCGGTTTGCCAACTGAGTTAAACCATCGTGGGTAGCCAGGTGTTCGAGCTGGCGGTTGACGGTCTGCACATGGTTGTAAAGCTGGGATTGCTGAATTGCGATCGCAAGCTGAATCGCCAGACGCTTGAGCACATCGAGCTCTGCTGCTTGCCATTGGCGCGGCCCTTGATTGCTGTAGGCCAGCAACATGCCCCAGAGCCGATTGCCCTGGACAATCGGCACCACCACCTTGGCCCGGGCCAAGGTGACTTGATCGATCGGGCAGGGAATCGTTTCCTCCGCTTGAATATCTGTGCAGGCTCGAATCATCCCAGCTTGGTAGACCTCAGTCCGGCGCGGATCTAGCTTTTGGGCAATTTTATGGCCCAGTAAAGACGGCAACCCAGCTTTTACCGCTTCGGCAATGACCGTGCCGGAACCATCAGACTCAAATCGGTAAATCACCACCCGGTCACTGTGCAAAAACTGTTGCACCTCAGTCACAGTGGTGTTGAGGATAGCGTCTAGATCTAGGGTTTGGCGGATTCGTTGGGCAATCTCGCTCAGCAGTCGCTCTTGTTCGGCGCGCTGTCGCAGCGCTGCCACCTCAGACAGCCTGATCTCTGTAATATCGGTAAACGATGCCACGATGGCATAAGGCTTGGATTCACCAGTATGAATCAGCGGTTGGGTATTCACCGAAATCCAAGTGGTGGTGTCGGCATTCACCACGCCCAAAATTTCCTGGGTAATCGGTTGCCCCGTTTGCAACGTCACCCAAACCGGACGATCTGCCTTCTGGCAGGGCGAGCCATCGTCATGCACTAACTGCAGGGGCAGATCGGCGATGTTATGACCCACGATTTGGGATTGACTCACCCTCAGAATCTCTAAAGCACTGGTATTACAGGCCAACACCATGCCATCAGCCTGAATCATGATGATGCCTTCAGACAGGGCAGACACCACCGACCGATAGCGTTCTTCACTCTCCTGCAAATGTTGCAACAAGGTGGTTTTAGCCCGAAATTCCTGCGCGAGATTGAGGCTGGCTGCGAGTAAGCCTGCTATGAGCTGCAAGGTATGTCGATCAGATTCGCTAAAAGCATGGGGCTGGGTCGAAAAAACTTTCAGCACCCCCACAGGGCCTGCTTGAGAGGTCAACGGCACCACCACCATTGACCCGATGCTCAAACGCTGGGTCAGGTCAGGATTCACCCTTGGATCGTCGCGACTATCGGCACAATACAGGGGTTGGCCTTCTGCTAAGCAGCGCCCCGCCAGGCTTTGATCCAACGGTACCCGCCAGCCGAGATAGGGCTGGGCGATACCACTGCAGGCCCGACAGATTAGTTCCGTGTGGTCTAACAGCTCCACGGCAGAGCCGTCGGCTTGGGTCAATTGCTGAGACCGCGCCGTAATCACCGCCATCACCTGATCTAGGTGGGGGTTGACTAGGGTGATTTCTTGCTGGGCTTCGACCACCTTAGACAGGCGATCGAGCTCTTGTTGCAGGGCAATTTCGGCCCGCTGACGGTCGGCTTCGAGTTGCGCCCGT
>PXDR01000177.1 GCA_003566335.1 Cyanobacteria bacterium T3Sed10_344R1 | reverse complement strand
CCGCATCGTAGCTGTACTCTACGGGGTAGGTGTTTGCCCCGGCTGTTTTGAGGAGGTTGCCCTTATCGTCGTATTCCATCGTCTGCGTGCCTTCGCCGTCGGGGAGCGTGAGGGTGCGGAGCCGGTCGAAGTCGTCGTACTCGGTGTACTCTGTGATTCGGTAAGGAAGATCCGCCAAATGGTCTGCGGTGGTCTCGTAGTCGATCTCTTGATAGAGTCGGCCAAAGCCATCGTAGGTGAAGGCCCGCACGGCACCGGTCGGCGAGGTGACAAGGGCCTGGCGGAGGGCGTCGTCGTACTGGATGGAGGTAACTTGGCCAGAGCGCGCTTGTTGGCTGACAAGAACGGAGGGATTGGCGGTGTCGTAGGTGTACACAACTTCGCTTCCCTGCGCGCTACCGGAGGTAGAGACGGCGGGGAAAAGTATTCGCCGGATTTGGTCGGCCTGGGTGTACTCATACTTGATCGTGGCACCGGTGGGGGTGGTCAGCTCTTTCAACCGGCCAAAGTGATCGTAATGGTTTACGGTCAACTGGCCGTGCGCGGCCCGCGCAGTTTTGACAGCGCCGAAGCGGTCGTAGGTATTTTCCTGGCTGACGTAGGCAAAATCGGACCACCAATTTTCCGGGGCCGACTCGGAACTCAAGAATGGGATGGACTGATAGCGGAGGCGGTTGAGCGCGTCGTAGGCAAAATGCATGTGCAGGCCCTCGGCATCCATCGTCTCGACCAAATTACCACTGGTGTCGTAGTGGTTGGTGGTGACCAAAACATCGTCTTCGAAAACCTGAAAAGTGCGGCCAAAGGCATCGTAGGTGAGCGTGGTGACAACGCCCCGGGCATTGGTAACGGTGTGCAGACTGCCATCGGGGTAGTAGCTGAAGCGCTCCTCGTACACCCCGTAACCATGTGTCCGAGTGCGGCGACCGAAGCCATCGTACTCGGTAAAGGTGCTGACGGTGCTGCCATCGCTAAGCTGATAGTCGATTTGGGTGGTATTACCCCGGGCATCGTAGCGGAAGCGGATCGTGCGGGCATCCGCCCCCTCCCCTTCCGTGGCCGTCAAGACCCGTCCCAACTGATCGTAGGTGTAGCTTGTGACCAAACCGGACGGCGCGACCTGTCGCATCTGGTCTCCAAAGACGTTCCATTCTGAGGAGTTGACCACATGAGTGGCGGAGCTGTCCGTCGCCCGGGCGGCTGGTAGTGGTTGGATCGTGCCGGATCGGTTTCCGTAAAGATCGTAGGTGAATTCCGTGGTGAGGCCAGCGGCATTGGTGGTGCTTGAGAGGTTCCCCTGCAAGTCGTAGGTGTAGCTCTGCTGGAGGTACTCGGTACCTTGCGCGTCGACCCGGATCTCGCCGGTACGGCGACCTTCTCCGTCATGGGTGTAGCGAATGATACGCCCGGGCTGGAAGTCGGCATCGCCCTGATTGCCGATGCGGCCTGACTCGATTTGTACGAGGTGATCTCTGGCGTAAGTGTAAACGGTGGAAACATCATAGGCATCGGTCCGGCTCAGCAACCTGCCATCGATATTGTACTGGAAATAGGTCGTAATGCCACTGGCGTCGGTGCGGGATGCCACGTTGCCAAGGGCATCGAAGGTCTGCGCGTAGAGCAGGTAAGCTGCGCCGCCCTCGCCCGGCAGATCGAGGCGTCGGGCAACTTCGACCAAGGTAGTGTTGCCCTTGTATTCGTAGGCGGTCTGGTAGCCGCGCGCATCGACATTCAGGACGAGGCGGTCGAGCGCGTCGTAATACTGCCAGTGGTCGCGGGACAACTGACCATCCGCAGACGTTTCGACCGTGTGGACGGAGCGCGTTGCGTTGTATGGGGCCGCTTTAATAATCGGGGCAAACGGGGCGGAATCTACGGAGAGATCATCGTGGTAAGTGTAGACGGTTTTGCGTCCGAGCAAATCGGTCGAGGCAGTCAGACGCGTTTGCTTGGAGTTCAGGGTGCCTGCAAGCACCGCATTTGCGCTACCGACCTGGCTGAGCTCGTGCGTCTGATTGAAATCGGCATAGGTCCAGGAGCGGCTGTGCCCGTTTGGCAAAGTCTCGCGAATCAAACGGTCCGCCTCATTGTATTCTCTCACCGTGACGGCGTTGCCACGCGTCGTGATCCGCTCGACGCGCCCGACGCGGGCGCGGTTGTAGACAGTTTGGCCATCCAAGGTGCGCTGAATGAGGTGGCCGGCATCGTCGTACCAAACCTCCTTGGTGAGACCGTTGGAATAGGTGACCTTGCTGTAATAACCACCGGAATTGGAAT
Source organism: Cyanobacteria bacterium T3Sed10_344R1 (assembly GCA_003566335.1). Taxonomy (GTDB): domain Bacteria; phylum Cyanobacteriota; class Cyanobacteriia; order Phormidesmidales; family Phormidesmidaceae; genus PXDR01. The sequence goes on along the minus strand of PXDR01000177.1, from coordinate 2,527 downwards.
TGTAGGCACCGGAGAAGCGTTTGGTGATCCCGGCACCGTCCGTCACCGATGCGACGCGCTTTGGGGGGCCGCCGATGGAGCCGAGCATAAATCCTGATTCGATGGCATCCGCGTTGGTGAGCGTGGTGGGCTGGTAGGTAATGGTGACCGCTTTGACGAGGTTTTGCCCGGCATCGAAATCTTGCTTGGAGACGAGATTTTCATCGGCGTCGTAGGCATATTCCGAGCGGGCTCCGCTCGGAAGCGTGACGCTGCGGAGCAGCCCGGCACCCGTGGCGGTGGCGTGCTCACCCTCGTAAGGATAATAATCGTAATACACACCAATCTCTCCGAGGGCCGCGTCGGGCTCGGCAACCTCGCTCGGGTCGTAGGTCGTGATCGATGTGACCATGGGGTATGTCTTGCCTCGTTTAAAGTGGCTGGGGCCGTACTGGTAATGAAGGATTACCTTGGGCTCACCCTCGGCATCTGTCTCTAAACCACTGAGCACGCGCTGCACGGGCAGGGGCTGGGCGAGCGGGTTTGTGACGGCCTGATCCGCGAGGTCGCGCTCAAAAATCAGCTGCGTCCGATCTTTGTGACCGGAGGCAACCAGAACGCCGCCAAGGTTTGGCCTTCCGGCGAACATGAGCCATGCGCCGGAGGGAGTGTGCAAAACCATGCGATTTTCGTACCACGGGCAGGCCTCACCGGTGCCACAGGTGGCGGCAAAGTACTGGATGTAGTAGCCGTCATTACTGACAAAAATGTTATTGGGGTCGTAGGAAGGCGAGATCGGCGCGGCGTTTGACTGGACAAAAATGCGACCATTGATGTCGATCCGGGCACGGCCCGCGGCATCGTTGGGCATGGGTTCCAGATGCTCTGTGCCCGCATCAAAGCGCCAAGCCCCCAGGGAGTATCGGCGATTGACAGAAAGCCAGCCACCGGGGGCTGCGACTTGAAGGTCGGTATACTTGTCGAAGTACTGGAGGCCCCACAGGTTGACCACGCTGCCGACGGGCTCGGCTTGGTCTTCGGTGGGCTCATCGCAAAGATCTTCTTCCTCTTCGCAATCGTCCTTTTCCGGCTCGAGCGGAAGCGGTGAACAGGGGGGTGGTGCCGCATCGGGATTTGGTGGTGCGCAGACCTCCCTATCGACCGGGCGGGGGCGTGGGGTAAAGGTGGAGCCTCCACTCCCGCCACCACCGAACAAACCACCCCCGAGTCCGATACCACCGCCACCGCCACTGCCGCCGCTCGCCCAAGTGGGCCGACCCGACCGGTAAACACAATAGGTACTGCTACCAGTGAAGTTTAAGGCCGGGTTCCACGGGCAATCGACTCGCCAGGGAATCGTCACGCAATTCGAGTAGGCAAACAGTGAACTCCCCTGACCGGAAGCGACCAGACCAACGGCCAGCAACAAGAGCGCACGCGCGGTTACGAGGAAGCGCGACCAACCATGTACCAGGGCACCGGCATGTGAGCGTGCGGGTAAAGGCGATTTGCGATCGCGCAGGTCCCCTCCCCCTTCCGGATGGGTTTGTATCGTTGAGTGATCGCGTTTCATGGCGGTGGTAGGCGTGGGCTCGTTATTCACAGGGAGAATTCGGCAAAGGTTTCAAACAAATGTAGCGATAAGCGACGCGGATCGTCTGCTGAGCGGGAATGTCAAAGTAGTCAGGCAATTCAGTGATGGGCTCGACCCGAAGATAGGCATCCGATTTCGGAATGGGATTTCTGAAATCGAGCGCCGAGAGAATGCCCTTATTCTCGATCAGTAGTTCAACCTCATAAACATCGCCGGGACACATGGCAGGGAGCGAAATCGCGGCGGGCGTGATGACAACCACTGGCGCCGGGACCCGGGTATCGAAAGTTGTCTCGATTCTGACATCGTACCGGTCTTCGATCGTGATCTCGCGCACGTCCCACTCAACGGTGACGGCACCAAAATTGAGCGCGATCTGCTCGTACTCCGTCTGCTCCGGTCGGACTCGGATGGTACCGGAATAGGTTTCGTGCTTTGGTGCCCGCACCGTGATCCGATAGCGTCCAGCTGGAATCGCGCTGAAGTTCACCTTGCCGTGATCCACCCCGCCATCAGTAGTGACGGCCGTATACACCTCGGGGGGCGCCCAGGCCACGTTTGGATCAGGCGCCTCAACATCATCGCGCTGCAATGTGACCCGTGCACCTGCGACTCCGTTTATGTACTCGGCAGGTACCTCGATCCCGGAGGTGTCTATCTGCAAGGCGGTGGCGTCGAACCCGAAATAAATGTTTATGACGTGCAGGCTGAACGAGCTGTTCGCATCTTCCGTCAAGGTCACCTCCAAGGTCGCGCGGCTGAGCGGTGCCTCATTACTGCGGGCGATGACATCAAAATAGTACTTACCGGGAGGTGGCGGTGAGGCGAACCCATCCAGGCGTGTATTGACCTGAACGGAAATTGATTCCCCTTGGGCAAGCTCTGTTCGGGAGGGTTGCACAAGTCGAATCCACGAAGGAGGCGGCTGATAACCTGAGCTTCCGCCTGGGGCCT
>PXDR01000611.1 GCA_003566335.1 Cyanobacteria bacterium T3Sed10_344R1 | reverse complement strand
TTTGAAGAAATCCTGTTTCGCGGCTTTTTGCTGCCCTCTCTCACCCGTTACTTGCCAATTTGGGGGGCGATTGGCCTCAGCAGCCTGATTTTTGCCGCCGCCCACCTCAGCCTGTCGGAGGTGCTACCCCTAACGGTGTTGGGTTCCATGCTGGGGTTTGTCTATGTGCGATCGCGCAACTTGCTCTCGGCGATCCTGCTCCACAGCGCCTGGAACAGCGCCACCCTCGTGGGCCTGTTTCTGCTCGGTAGCGCCGCCCGTTAGCAGTGCCCCACCCGTTAGGAGAATTCTCCAAGCGGGTATCAATTTAAGCCAGAACAGGTCACGTCAGTAATGGGCTTGCTCCCTCCGGGAGCCACTTCGTGAACGACAAGCTCAGCCCGAACGCAGTGAAAACCGCTTGCTCTGAGTCTTTTGAAGGGCATGGCGAGGAAAATTTCGCCAGATCAAGGGAAATATCTGGAGCTGACTCAACCCAGAGTGTAGAGATGTAGAGATAAGAAGAACGCCAAAGATAGCTAGATCCGTTCCAGCCCTAAGCTGGCAGCAATAAACACAGCCGTAAACAAAGTCACAACCTTAGGATGTGGGTGCCGGTTGCCATCCCACGAAGTACATCCAAAGCAAGGAACTAAGTCCTATGCAAGACCGCCATTCAGGATCCAACAACAACAGCATGATGGCCATAGCCCATATTTTGGGGCTTTTGACCGGGTTTATCGGCCCCCTCGTTCTTTATGCCGCCACCCAAGATCCCGAGGTGAAGCGCCATGCCAGACTTGCCTTCAATTGGCAGATCAGCTTGCTGATATATCTATTTGTCTCATTGATCTTGGCCTTTGTCTTGATTGGGATCATCTTAATTCCCATCATTCTTGTGATGGATTTGGTCTTTTGCATCATGGCGATTGTCAAAGCCAATGAGGGTATTGCTTGGAAGTATCCCCTCACGATTCCGTTTATCAAGGAGTAGGAGGCAATGTTGGGAGCCACGCTGGGGGGGCTGTGTGCGATCGCACAACTTGCTCTCTACCGCTCTGCGCTCCTGCTTCGCAGCGGCTGGGACAGCGCCACCCTCCTGGGCTAGCTTCTACTCGGTATCGCCGCCCGTCAACTTAACTTTCCTAACGTTCTGAGGAACAACCGGGGATTAGACGGTACAAACGATCAGTTCTCTCAGTACTGATTCATTATTTCGGACTCCAGCCTGGCCCGGTTTTCAGGAAATCCACGGCCCAGGCTTGAAGTCAATAAGCAACCGTCTGCTGCTCAGCTCGACGGATCAAGACCGCCTCGAAAAATCGGCTCAAAGGAAAACAGCTCATGACAAGTAGTAGTTCTGACAAAAAACTAATCGCTGGTATCTGCGGAATTTTGCTGGGAGCATTCGGCATTCACAAATTTCTGCTGGGATACACCACGGAAGGGCTGATCATGCTGTTGGTCACCATTTTGACCTGCGGCTTTGGGGGATTCGTGATGGGCGTGATTGGCCTGATTGAAGGCATCCTGTACTTAACCAAGAGTGATGAGGAGTTTAACCAGACCTATGTCATTGGCCGCAAAGGATGGCTCTAATCACAGCGGCTAGCTAAACCCTTCGCAACCTCTCTGTGCCTTCCCCCATGGCTCTGTCCCCGTCAACCCTACCCCTACTAAACCGTAAACAGTCTCGCTGGTGGCGTTATGGTGCGATCGCCCTCGGTAGTGCTCCGCTCATCGCAGCATTATTCATCAGCGGTCTAGGCTACTCCCTACCCCTGCCGCCCTGTTTGATCCAAACCCATCTCGGCATCCATGCCCCGAGTTGTGGCTTAACCCGGGCTTTTCTGGCCTTGATACAAGGGAACTGGGTCACAGCCTTGCAGTATCACGCCTTCAGCCCATTAATCATGCTGGGCTTAGCGGCTGGGGTAATCATTGCTGGGATAGAACTCTACTGGCGGCGATCTTTGGCCCCCTTTTACAGCAAATTGTTTGCCGGACGAGTGCTGTGGCCGGGATTAATCAGCTTTGCGGCTTACTACGCCCTACGTCTGTGGGTAGTTCATAGCAGCACCGCTCTTCCCTTAGGATTAAACCACTCCGCTTTATGGCAGGGCTTTGTAGCGGGGGTTCAGCGCCTCTAAACTAACCGCTAGACCGCTCTGACCTGACCCCACAGCCATGCACTGGCAACTTGCGCCGCCTTGAGGCGCTGCCCCCACCCTAGGTTTTCCATGAAAATCCCGACTTTTCTTCGCAAACGCTCCACAGCGCTGGTCAGCCTAGCGGTCGCTGGTGCAAGCCTAAGTACCGTGGTGCATATAGACACATCACTGGTGATGCAGACTTATCTATTAATGCTGCCGTTTCAGCTAGCAGCCCTGGTCGGGATCGCGCTCTACTTGCGCTATGGCAAAACCAAGTCCGCTGACGCCGATCTTTAAACCTTAAAGCGGGCCTTAAGGCAGGGAAATAGGGAACTGGAGTGTTCCGAGGTGGTTGCGAGAATTGTCGCCAACCCCGCCTCACTAACTCCATATACAACTACTTAGTAATATTTTGATAAGATAGAAGTAAGGTCTCTTACAGGATTTCCGTCATGTCAGCCGCTTCTAGCAGTCCTACATCCCCCACAGCCCCCGACGACTGTGGCGTAGCTCATCTGCCACCTAGCGTGCTGGCCCTGGTTGCCGACTTCTTTAAGGTGCTCTCAGAAGTCAGCCGCCTACAAATCGTCTGTGCCCTCAAGAGCGGCCCCCACAACGTCAGCGAGATCATTGAAGAAACCGGACTCGGCCAAGCCAATGTGTCCAAACACCTGAAGATTTTGACCCAGGCTGGCATCGTTACCCGCCAGCAGCAGGGCACTAGCGTGATTTACCAAATCGCCAATCCCTTCGTGTTTGAGCTTTGCCAGTCAGTTTGTGATGCCTTGGCAGCGCAAATGCAGCAGCAAAATCAGCAGCTTGCCGCCTTACAGGGACTCCGTTAGAACGACACCTAATCGGACGCAATCAAGACAAGCTTCGAGCAGTACTTAGAATAAACCGCAAATAAACAGCTCAGACTCAGCCGAGGCCCAGTGCAAACCAGCCTGAGTCTGGGCATACTAGATCGGCCTGTTCTGTTTTTAAGCTCCCCTGATCATGGCGCAACTGAACGACAAAGCCCACGCCCTACTGCTGCAAGAGCTAAAGCGCTGCTGTCGCTCCAGCCCCATGGGCATGATGGAGCGAGATCTGGTGATGAAACGGCTAGAGCGATTTCACCAGCGGTCTGGCCCGCCGCTCACCGAAAGCGGCATTCGAGAGCTGGTGATTGACCTCTTTCCAGAATTTGATGAGGCGGTGATCCGGCGAGCGGCTAAGGTAAATCAACCCGCCCGTCACCGGGGTGCTCTGGGCTGGGGCGCGGGCCTATTAGCCGGAGCCGGTGTCCTAGCTGGAGGGCTCTGGGTGGTGAACCTGCCCTATCCAATGATTCGCTGGCCGGTGTCCCGGGTCGCGCCGATGCTGCTGACCCCCAGCTATTTGCAGATGGATCGTAGCTATCGTCAAACGGTTTCCTTAGTCGAGCAGGCTGACCAACTGCTGAACCGCGCTACTGCTGCTGCCGATATTGAGCTGGGGGAAGAAAAAGTCACCCAGGCCCAATACCATCTTGATCGGTTGCCGGTTTGGTTCTTGGGCTATTATCCCCAGCGCTACTGCACCCTGTTCTCCTGTAGCTGGCGCTTCACCTTGGATGAATTTGAGTCCGCCCGCGCTGCGGTGGGGCGGATGGAAGCCCAGGTTTTTCAAGAACGCAATGCCCTGGAATTGCTTGATGCTGGCACCGCCGCCGTGGAATCGGCCCAGCAGCAGTATCAAGCCGCCCAAAATCCTGGGGATCAACAAGCTGCGATCGCAGCTTGGCAGACCGGACTCGATCAACTGGCTCAAATTCCATCCCAGACCCTGGCCGGGGGAATTGCTCAACAGCGACTTCAAGCTTACGAGCGGGACTTTCAACCTGTCGCCGCCCAAGCCCAAGGGGGCCGCACCACTGGCACCCTGCTCGAAGTCGCCATGACCTACGGCAGTCGCGCCGCCCAAGCCAGCCAAAACCCGCCCCATCCCGCCGATGAATGGGAGCGCATCGCCACCTTTTGGGAACAGGCCATTCAGTTCCTCGATCAAGTGGACGTGACAGATTCCGGCTTTAACCAGGCTCAAGCGAAGCGCGCAGAGTACCTGGACAACCTCAGCCAAACCCGGCAACTGGCGAACCGAGAAGCCTCTGCCAGCCAAACCCTCAGTGACGTGAAAGCACAAACAGAAATCCTGTTGGAAGGCAGCGAAACCGGCTTGACGCCGTCTCAAGTTGCCAGCCGTCTACAGCGCATCATCAACCAACTCGAAACCGTCCAGCCCAACACCACCGCCTACGCCGAGGCCCAAACCTATCTCACCTCCGCCCGCAACCGATTGGCCCAACTGCAACCCAGTCAATAGTGATCTCAGTGATCTCAGTTTTGGAAAACAAAAAATAATCTTTTTCTAATATTTTTTCGGGAACTTGCCTGAGTCAGTCCGTGGAATGGGCGATTAGAGCTTGCAGTCTCTGATTTACGTCCTTTTTGAGCCCGCAAATCGGCCCTGAGATCTGACGAAATCCGTCAATTCAGCGGCGAGCATCTCTTAACGATGTGTCACAATGTAGGCGGTTTTGCCAACTCAGCAAACACATTGGAGTAGGCATCGATAATGGACTCTATGTCATCCATTTCTTCAATTTACGACTACGCCTGGCTCGTGCCTGTGCTGCCCTTAATTGGGGCTG
>PXDR01000055.1 GCA_003566335.1 Cyanobacteria bacterium T3Sed10_344R1 | reverse complement strand
GTCCGTACCCGCCAGGAATTTTTGCAGCAGCTCCAGCCAGAGGGGATCGCAAAACTCACTCCAGCCCTCCTGCTCGTTGCCCCGCAGCAACCGCTCCACCGAGTCGATTTGCAACCGACAGGGCTGGCGGTGCAGCCGTTGCAGAATGTGCTCCACCAGGTTAGCCGAGTCTTGCTGATCCGCCAGGGTGGGTTCTTCCCCCAGTTCCCGCAACAGGGCCGCGCCGCTGCTGGCAAAGTTGGGGGTGAGGTTGAGATTATCCAGGCTAAAGCGATAGTAGGGAAGGTTTGCAGTCTGCTGCTCCATCCCCTGCTGCCTTCGACTCTGCTCAGGCAGCAAGCTCTCCATCACGTTGGTGACAACCCGTTCCGCCAGGGCCGTTTTGCCGATGCCCGTCATGCCCGTAATCGCCAAAATTCGGCAACCGCCCTTGAGCAAAGCAGTAAGGGTCGCCGTCTCAGCGGTGCGTCCCGCAAAGGTGGCGGGATTGTAAGTAGAAAATTGGGGCGGCGGCACCGCAGACCGATGCTGGGATACCGCCAGGGGTTGCAGCGGTAGCGTCAACCAGAGAGAGTCCCTAGGGTGAGCCGCCCGGTTTTGGGCTTTAAGATCGGGAAAGTGGCTGAATACGGTCGAAACCGGAATTAAGAGTCCACCCAAGTCCGTTGAGCGGCTGCGCGTGTCACTCACCACGCCGCAAACCTGCCCAGTTTCCCAGTTGAGCGCCGGGGAACCGCTGTGCCCCGGTCGCACCTGACCCGCCTGCGCCTTAATCAGAGGAACTCCTTGCTCCTGTACGTCCCCCTCACACTGAATCGTGACCGATCCCCCGTCTGGGAAATCATCAGGATAGCCATAGACATACAGCCGATCAAAGGGATTGAAGGTTTCACTCAGCAACACAAAGGGCGGCTGTTCACCCTCCGTTGGTTCAATCTGCAACAGCGCCAGATCAACGGGCAGCGGCAAAATCTGCTTCACCCTTGCCGTCGCCCAGGCTTGCCCCCGCCACCAGACCGGAATCAGCTCATGCCCTGCCACCACATGGGCACAGGTGAGAATGTGATTGGGCGTGACCCAAAAGCCCGTACCCCAATCGCTAGAATCAGCCGGGACAAGCTTGACTGTGCATTGCTGAAGCAGGCGATCGCGGGATGATGCCATTGGTGAACCGTGGGAGCTAAGAGATCTTCAGGTTAGTGGTGTCCCAGGTGGCCAGGTTTCGACTTCGCTCAACCTTCAGCGTTCGAGGGCTAAGCGAAGTCGTTCGCTTCAGCGTCTCCCGAAGGGATAAAGCTCAATCAGCGGGTACCTTATTTTTCTGAGAGTCCCTAAGGAACCCGGATTCTTTAATGTGCAATTCTTGTGGGTCAGGCATCTTGCTTGACCGTGGATAGCCGTCCCGGCTGTTCCACGTTATTTGATCTCTGCTCCTAAGGGGCAGGCTTGTCTGATTTTGGCTTATTTTCCCACTCCAGGGGGATTTCCAAGTTGGCGGTGCCCGTTCCTCGGACAATGGCCGCGACTAAACTGCCCTGTTCAATCCCGATCGCCAAACCATATTTCACCGTGGCTTTGGTTGGCTTCGCTGCTTGAATGGGGGCCGCGATGACCTGGGAAATTTTTGCGATAGCCCTACCCACAGAATCGAACGGTAACGTCCCAGCCCGAACTTTCTCTCGTCCGGTTTCGGCCACTTCAATCTGAGCAATAACACCATCGCCTAGATCCACTGGGATCAATTCAGTCAGCGAATCTGAATTTGGCATAGATCATTTGTTTATAGGCTGCTCATCATTTTAGCTTCACAGTCAGAGAGACCTCGAATCTGCGATCGCATCCCTTAAATCCCGTAAACCCGTTCATCGAGCCGAGTTCTCACTACTATTAAAGAGTGTGAACAAACTTGCGTAAATATTGAGGAATTCAGCATCTATGGCAGATAAAGCCCAAATCCAGAACCACATTGCCATGACCTCTAATGTCAAGGTCTCGGTGACCCCGCCGCCCAAGGGGGATCAAGTTCGCAAGAACCGGATTATGGAGCACGTCAAGCGTAGTACCGGGAAGTAGTGCCCCGGCCTACAAAAAGCCCATTGGATTGACCGGTTCGCCGTTGCGCCGCACCTCGAAATGCAGGTGTGGCCCGGTGGATAGCCCGGTTGATCCCACTGCTGCGATCGCCTGACCCTGGCTGACGCTCTGGCCATTGCTGACAAATAGTTGACTGCAGTGGGCGTAAAGGGTGGAAAGACCACCGCCATGGTCAATAATCACCGTGCGGCCATAGCCCCCAGACCAGCCCGCCAAAATTACCCGACCTGAGTCGGCAGCCCGAATGGTGGTGCCATGGCTAGCGCCAAAGTCAATCCCGGCATGGAAGCGACGGGTGCCGAGGATGGGGTGAACCCGAGTGCCAAACCCGCTGGTCAGGGGGGCCACCACCGGATGAATCATCTGGCCTGTCCCTCTGACGCTGCCGCCTCGGGCCGCTTCTGCCGCCACCCGCTGACGAATGAGGTTGGCCACATTTTCAGAGTCCCGAGCAAGCTGGGCTTCTGCCGCTTCTAGGGCATTCCGGTCTTGCTTGAGCCGACCAATCAGCTGGGTCTGCTGATCGGCTTGAGCCTCAAACTGGCGCTTTTGCATCAGCAGTTCTTGGCGCACCAGGGCCACCTGGTTCTTTTGGCGCTCGACCTCGGCCCGCTGGTTCATCAGCTCGTCGGCCTGGGCTTTGAGATCTTCTAAAACTTGGCGATCGGCAGCATAGACCAGCTTGAGCTGGCGGCGGCGATCAATAAACTCGTTTAAGTTTTGGCTTTGCAGCAGCACGGCCCAGCCTTTACTGCCCTGCTGTCGCTGCAAAAACTGCAGCCGTGCCACGGTGGCAGACTGCACGTCTCGATAGTCCGCTTCGGCTTGGTCGAGCTGGGTTTGCAAATCGGTGAGCTGATTTTCTGCCGACTGTAGCCGGGCTTCGGTGTCGCTAATCTGGCTGGCGGTGGTTTGGATGTTGTCCTGTAGCCCGCCCAATTCCTGCTCAGCCTGCTGCTGCTGATTAAGCAGACGCTGCTGTTCTTCGGTGAGCTGGCGACGCTGCTGCTCTAGCTGCTGGCGCTGCTGCTGTAGATCTTCGAGGGATGGCTGAGCTTGGGCCACCAGGGTTGGAGGGGCGCTGACTGCTGCCGGGGGCCGAGATGCGATCGCAGCCTGACTCCCCACCAGCCCCAAACTCAGACAAACCACCAGGGCCAAGCCCAGCAATAGTCCCAATAGGCGTCGGCCCCAGCTAGGGCGAACCAGATAGCATCGCGGATAAGTCGGGGGTGAAACCAAGGCGTTTTCGCTCCCAGAGGACAGCAAGACACCCTATTTAACCACTGCCGTCCTCAGATCGCACTGAATCCGGCTTTACAATAGCTTTACAGTTGTGTCTGCCTTTCTTTCCTGTCCCTATGGCTTCCCCGGTCTCTTCTCCCCCCATCACCCCATCGGATCAGCTCGATCATGTTCTAACGACCGCCCTGGCCCAGGCGACGGTACCCGCTGACTGGATTGGGCTGCGGGCGGTGCAGGAGACGAGCCGCACCCATAGCCTGCGAGATGGTCAGCCTGAACGCAACAGCCGTCGGCAGGCCCTCGGGGTGATGGTAGAAGTCTTGGCCCAGAGACAGTTGGGCTACAGTGCCACCCCGGTGGTGACGGTGGCTGGCCTCCGGCAGGCAATTCAGCAGGCGTACCAAAGTGCGATCGCAGCCGCTCCCTGGCAGTTGCAGCCAGTGGCGGCCCAGGTGCGTCCCCCAGTCACCGGCACCTACCGCAGTCCTCGGGCGGCGGCAGATCAGCCTAGTCCCGGTGACCTCAACCAACTGCTGGCCCAGATTTGCCAAGACCTGAAGGTAGCCGACGCAATTGTGCAAACTCGGGCGGCGGCCATCATTACGGAGACGGAAACCTGGCTGGTTAGCAGCAGCGGCAGTCAGGTACATCAGCAGTTTGCCTTTTTGGAAACCCATTACGGTGCGATCGCCCAGGACGGGCCGGTGGTGCAAACCCGCAGCAATAATGGCTCCTTTGCCCACAGCTATCAGTCTGGGGCCGATCTGAGCTGCGATCGCAACCGAGTTCAGCAAATTGGTCACCAGGCCGTAGAACTGCTCAGCGCCCCGGAATGCCCCAGCCAAACCACCACCCTAGTGCTGGCTCCCGACCAGATGATGCTGCAAATTCACGAAAGCATTGGCCACCCCCTAGAACTCGACCGGATTTTGGGGGACGAGCGCAACTATGCCGGAGGCAGCTTTGTCCGCCCCGAGGACTTTGGCAACCTGGTCTACGGGTCGCCCTTGATGAACGTCACCTTTGACCCCACCGTATCTGGAGAGTTAGCCAGCTACGCCTTTGACGATACCGGCGCACCGGCCCAGCGGCAGCACCTAATCCGCCAAGGTCGCCTAGAGCGGGGTGTGGGCAGCCTAGAAAGCCAGACCCGCCTGGGCGTCCCCGGCGTAGCCTGTGCTCGGGCGGCAAGCTGGAACCGACCGCCGATTGACCGGATGGCCAACATCAACCTAGAGCCTGGGAACCACGACTTTTCAGCCTTGATTAGCGAGATTGAGCAGGGCATCTATATGGAAACCAACCGCTCCTGGTCGATTGACGACCAGCGCCACAAGTTTCAGTTTGGCTGCGAATATGCCAAGCGAATTGAAAACGGCCAGCTCACCGAAACCCTGCGCAACCCCAACTACCGAGCCACCACCCCCCAGTTTTGGCGCAGCCTGTCAGCGGTGGGCAACCGCGACACCTGGGAGGTT
>PXDR01000593.1 GCA_003566335.1 Cyanobacteria bacterium T3Sed10_344R1 | reverse complement strand
GCACGAACACCCAAGCCAGCCAAGCCGGTAGCCCCGCGAACTTCACCGAGCCCACCTGAGCCACTGCAGCATTGCGGCCAATCACCGCCATGCTGCCCTTGTCTTTGTACTGGAATGTTGGCACGGGCTTTTCGGCGACCCGGCAGCGCACCACCTGGGCCACATATTCCCCTTGCTGCATGGCAACTGCTGCCACCCCAGGCAAGGGGCGCTCGCCCTGGTGAGCATAGTGGGCCAAGTCACCCACCACATAGATGTTGGGATGTCCCGCCACGCTCATGTCGGGTTCGACCATGACTCGACCAACGCGATCCAGTTCAGCCCCAGTCGCCTGGGAAATTGCCTGACCCACAGGAGATGCCTTCATCCCAGCCGCCCACAGCACCGTACCGGCCTGAATTTCAGAGAGCTGATCACCGTGGCGCAGGGTGATGTTGTTGCCGTCAATGTTGGTCACCATCGTCTTGGTGCGCACCGTCACCCCCAGCGCTTCTAGAGCGCTCTGAGCTTCAGCCGACAGTTTTTCAGGAAAGGGGGGCAACACCCGATCCATCCCCTCTAGCAGCAGGATTTCTGCATCGGTGCTGCTGATGTCGCGGAAGTCGTCCCGCAGGGTTCCGTGGGCCAATTCGGCCAATGCGCCGGCTAGCTCCACCCCAGTGGGGCCACCGCCGACCACCACGAAGGTCATCAGCGCTTTGCGCCGCTCAGGGTCAGTTTCCTTTTCCGCTGCCTCAAAGGCCAAGAAAATGCGGCGACGAACCTCTAGGGCGTCCTCAATAGTTTTGATGCCAGGGGCGATGTTGGCCCAGTCATCTCGACCAAAGTAGTGGTGGCTGACGCCAGTGGCGACAATCAGGCTGTCGTAGCTGACCACTTCGCCATTCTTCAGCCGGACTTGGTTTTGCTCAGCCTCAATGCTGGTGACTTCGCCCATCAGCACCCGAGTATTTTTCTGGCGGCTCAGGACAGCCCGCAGCGGTGACGAAATGTCTCCAGCAGAGAGGGCACCGGTTGCGACCTGGTAAAGCAACGGCTGGAATAAGTGGTGGTTGCGCTTGTCAATCAGCGTCACCTTCACCGGGGCGTTGCCTAGGGCTTTAGCGGCATAGAGACCGCCGAATCCCCCACCAATAATGACGACGTGATGACGGGAGTCAGATTGATCAGACCCCGTGGTGGAAAAAGCTTGCCCGCGCTGAAGAACTGCTGTCATGAGGCTGTAACTTTTTGTGAAGTGCTGCCTCAATCATAACTGTCGCTGTGAGTTTATGCCTAGCTTTATCAGGGTTTCATGGGAAATTCATTTCTGCGGGGATTTTATTTCGATTTGACCCCTGGTCTCAATATCTGGGCTTTCCGCTAATTTCCCTAGATTTCAACTGTATTTGACCAACTGACGTTAAAACCAGGTAGCCAACCCCGCAGAAAGTAATACATCGAGGTCAGCAGTTCTTCCCAATAGCGGGTGGTTAGGCGCAGGGCTTCGACGCTGGGAATCAGGTCGGTGAGGCGGGCGGTAAGGCCACCACCGGGGGTTTGGGCAGCATAAAAGTCAGTGGGTCGGGCAATAATCTGCAAGCCTTGATTTTCTAGGGTCAAGCTTGCTCGACGCATCAATAGGGCTGGGGCCAGCAGCATGACTCGGCCATCGGTGCGGCTGCCGTCCCCTTCAATCAGGTTGCGCTCTCGCAGAAACCCGCGCACTACCCGCCCCGTTTGGTGTACGTCCATGCCGGTGCTTTCAATTTGAACTAAGTCTCCGGGGATGCCGTTGCCGGTCAGCACTTGGCGGATGCGGTTTTCTCGATCGGCTCGCTCGTCATCGTTGCCACTTTGGGGGCCAGCAGTAACGATCACAAATGGGTTGCGGCCCTGCTGCCGCAGGTTGCTGTGGATTACGGCAGCCCGGTTAAGCCGGGGGGTGAGGATGGCGTTGAAGGAGGTGTCTTCGGCCACGGAACTGGGAAATTCGTTGACTTGACCAATCCGATCGACGTTTTCGCCGAGTACAACCATGGCCACGACGCGGCTGAGGTCGGCTGCCCCGGGGATATCGACGGGGCAAATGTCGCCGCAGGCTTCTCGCTGGGCTTCAAAGGCGCGCTGGACGGCGAGTTCTCCCTGGCCCACTAAGGTGCGGGCGACTAGGGGCACGCTGGCAATCAGCAAGATCGTAAATGCGATCGCAACTTGCCTCCCTTTAATCCCCTTAATGCCCGTGCTCAGGGCTGAGGCCATCAAGACAATGGCTGCCCCAAGGGGCGTCAGGGGTAGGGACAGCAATCGCCAAATGGTGCCAATGGTCTGATCGGCTGGGTCAACAAAAGACAGGACAATCATGGCCAGCACCACCAGACCCCCCAACCAGGTGAGGTAGGTACGGGGAATAAAGCGGAGCAGAATAAACCAAATGATGTAGCCGACGGCTGCCCAAAGAAGGATACGGGTGAGCAACGCTAACAGCATGTCCTTTCGCTAGTCCCTACGGGTGGAGATCAGAAATGTCCCCAAGACTGACATAGGTTACCCCAAAAGCCTGCGATCGCAACGGCTAATTTGCCCGAGCCGTCCCTAAACCTGCCCTAAAAAAGCCAGGGGTGCGATCGCACCCCTGGCTAACTCACAGACCTAAGTTTTGGCCTAGCCTGCCGAGATTTTCGCCTACCTAGATTAAGGTCAAGCCAGGATAGGCTTCGAGCACCTCATCACTGCTGAGGGTTTCCCCAGTCGCTTGGGGCGTCCACAGCACCTCTAGGGCCAACAGCTGTTCCCCAGAAATAGAGCCCACCTGACTTAGCACTTGGCGCAGATCTTGGCTGCTTTGCACCTTGGGTAGATTCAGGCGGGACTGGCTGCCGATGACAAGGGTGGCCACAATATATTCCCCAGGATCTTCAGCTGTAGCTAGGGCAGACTGAGTCGCCGCTCGCTGCTGCACCTTGCTGTTGACGTTGGACACTGTTTCCTCGCTGAACTTGCTCCGCTCAGTCAGGGCCAGCCGATTAAACTCAGCCTCAGCTTGAGCTAAGCCGATCTGACGGGACTCTGTCGCCGCATAGGCCCAGTATTCTGGATGACGCAGCAAAGACAGGGTTGCCTCTTGCAGCACTTGGGTGAGGCCCGTTGTCGAGCTAGTGTCCGCCGTTTCGGCCATGCGGTTTAGGTCAGTTTGCAGGTGGCGGGCATCCGCCAACAGGCCAATCTGCACCCGAGCCACAGACACTTTCGGATTGGTCACCCCGAACTGACCTTCTTCGCCATCGCCTCCAGCATTTCGCAGGGTGCGCACTAAGAAGTTAGCGAGGCCAATGAACAGGAACACGGTGAACAAGCCGCCGAAGCCGCCGCCAAAGCCGAAGAACGGCAGGAGGAACGGAAACCCAAATCCACCCCCGCCGGGGTAATATCCCCGACCTGAGGGGGCTCGATAAGACCGATTAGGTGAAAAAGAGCGGCTCGGGGCACGAAACCCACCGCCGCCAATGCGCCCCCCACCTCGGGCCGCCAAAGCACTGTCGGCTTGGCCCAAAACCAGCACAAAAATCAAGGCAACTGCTGCCAGGGGTTTGAGTAAAGGGCGAATGCGAGAATATACGGCGTTGAACAGGGAGTTGAACATAGGGAATGGCAAAAACAGTTTCGAGTGGAGCTGGCAGCACCATTGGGGTCACAGGTGAGGTCACAGAAGCGTGAGCGCTGTAGCACTTGGAACATCCACCTGCCCTCACTGTAACGCTGCGGCCTAAGGGGCACCGCCAATATTTGGTTTGATTTTAGCCGGATCCCCACCAAATTGGAGACGGCTATCCGCCCCTAGCCTCCCCCCACAATGGTGACAATTTCCAGCCGATCCCCCGACTGCATTTGCGTGGTAGGCCAGAACTGACGGTGGAGGATTTCACCGTTGTACTCCACGGCAATCAGCCGGGGATCTAACCCCAGCTGACTCAGCAGCGCTGGCAGATCGGTGCCAGGCGGGCAACTGTGGGGCGTGCCGTTGACTTGAAGGGAAATAGCAGCAGAATTGCTCATGAAGGTGTTGTAGCGTCGGGCAAGTGAAAGAAAACAGGCAGCAAAACCTCAGTTGACTGGAGCCGGGACTGTCGGGTCTTTCGCCAGGGATTTCAGCGTTTGACGGTGGGCCAGTTGCGACACGAAATACTGGGTGATCAGGGTCGGTTGCTCAGCCGCCATAATTGCTCGCACCACGGCGACCCGCTCGGCCCCAGCCTCTAGTACCTGGTTGAGGTTCTCGGCATCAATGCCGCCAATCGCAAACCAGGGCACGGTGGCATAGGCGGCGGCATAGCCCACATAGTCGAGCCCGGCAGCCGCTTTGTCCGGCTTGGTGGGGGTGGCATAGACCGGCCCGACGCCGATGTAGTCTGCCCCTTCTGCGATCGCACTTTCCATTTCTTCTGGGCTCGTGGTCGATCGGCCAATAATCCGATGAGACCCTAGCAGTTGTCGAGCCGTGGCAATCGGCAAATCCGTTTGGCCCAGGTGCACCCCATCGGCATCCACTGCCAGGGCTAAATCCACCCGGTCATTGATGATAAACAGCGCCCCATAGCGGTGGCAGAGATCCCGCAACTGCTGGGCCAAGGGCAAGCGCACCAGATCATCAGCGGCCTTTTCGCGATATTGGAGGATATCTAGCCCCCCTTGCAGCGCCGCCTCAGCCACCACCAGCAAATTATCAGCAGGGGCACTGACCAGATAGCAGCGGGCCTGCTGCAGTTTTTGAAACCGCTGGTAGCCCAAAAGCTGACTTTCTAGGGCGTAAATTTGATAGCGAATGTGCTTACAGTCCCGGCCCATTTCAGCG
>PXDR01000222.1 GCA_003566335.1 Cyanobacteria bacterium T3Sed10_344R1 | reverse complement strand
TGGGGTCAAACCCTGGGGGAATCACCACTTCCACCACCCCAGGGGGCATGACCCGCAAAGAGACATGTTTGGCCCGGCGACTGGGACGCACGGTGTAATTCAAAGCAGCCATAACCCCGAATAGCTGTGAACAGACTCTAGAAAACTAGACTCAAGCAACATAACAAAAAATAACCCAGCCCTCAGCCTCAGAGTTGCCTAAGTTGGGCAGCATCGTGAACGGCTAAAGGCTGGGAATGTCGGGTCAGGCAATGACCGGTGATCGATCGCCCCGACCCATTATCTTGACTGGCTACGCTTACTTGTAAGCGCCGTTGTTGAACCGGTCTCCCCCTTCAACCAACGCCGGATCCGGTTCTGACACCGTGAAGTTCTCGACATTGGCCCGGAGCCGCTCTAGTTCCTGATCACTCCAGATCGGCAGCTTTAGGGCATCGTCCACCGTGTCATAGGGTGAGTTCTTGACCAGCTTGCGGGCAATCGTGGGATACAGACCGCGATATTTAGTGAAGGCGTTGATATTGGTGTTGTTGAGGTCAATCTTGGAGCCAAATTCTGTGCTCAGCTTGTCATCAACGGCGTTGCGGAAGCCTGCCGCCAACACAGCAGACGGACTGGCAAGCGCAGACTGCGGCAGCAGCCATCCTCCCCAAGCACTGACTAACATCACTAAAGCTGCCACGAGGCCAAACAGTCGTTTCATCTACCCAATTCCTCTCGCGCGATCAAATCTGAGAATTAACACAGCATTTATTAGAGACTACCATCCCAATCGCCCCAAACGGCTGTCTGGGCTGACTCGGCGCTGACTCGGTGCGGACTCTGGACTCAGTCTGGGCTGAGTCTGGGCTGAATAGGCCGACTCGACCGTCCTAGAACTGCCGTAGCCCTGTCCTTGAACTTTCCTAAAGCTTGCCTAGACTGGGGGCTGCTGCTGCAAAAAACGATTGAGATCCGAAAACGTGCCCGCATGGGTGAGAATCGGGGTCTCGTAGCCTTTCATCGTCACCGTGTAGCGCTTGAACAGTTCGTCGGTGGCCCCCAGTTCTCGTAGGCATTGGTAGGTGGTGTCACCCAGGGCAATATCCAGGCCCAGTTGCTTGGTGGAGCTTTCAAACCGAAAGGCGGCGTTGACGGTATCCCCCAGGGCGGTATAGTCCGGGCGGTTGCCGGTGCCGGTGTTGCCCACCATGGCATAGCCGGTGTTCAGCCCCGCCCCAATCCGCAGCGGAAACGGCAGGGGGTATTGCAGATGAAGCTTGCTGGTCATGGCGTGGAGGGCGCTGACCGCCTGGGAGATTTCCAGCATTTCTTGGGCCGAAACCCCCTGAGTGCCGTGAATCCACACGGCCATCACCGCGTCACCGATGTATTTATCGACCCAACTGCCGTGCTGGCTAATAATGTCCCCGGCACAGCGAAACCAGGTGCCGATCACCTCGGACAGCACCTTTTCATCAATCCGGCGGGTCATCACGGTGAAGTCGCGAATGTCCACCACCATGACCGAAATCAGCCGCCGCACGTGTAGGGTGGCGGTGGCCGTAAAGTCTTGAGAATCAGCGGTGTCGCCGTCTATGGGATGGACGGAGGGCACCGCTACCGGGCAGTAGAACCGTAGTTCCGTCTGGCCAAAGGTAAGGGCATCACCGTTCTTGAGGGTGACGGGTACGCTGACCCGCCGTCCGTTGACAAAGGAGCCATTGCGGCTGCCCAGGTCAATTAGGTAGTACTCGCCGGTATCCATGCATTGCAGCATGGCGTGGTTGCGGGAAATCCAGCGATCGGACAACACAAAATTATTGTCATCACTGCGACCCACCGTCCAGCAATTGCTGCCCAACAGGGACAGGTGTCGCTTGCCGGACTCTGTTTGCAGCACCAAATAGGGGCCTGGCTGTGTAGTCACTGGAGAATCCGCAGTCACTCAACCTATCTCTTAAAACTGCCCTGGAATTTCCATCTTGGGCCGCAGCTCCTCCATCGTCTTTCGGCTTAGGAGAAACCTGGCTCAGCTTATTATGCCAAACAGAACCCAATTACACTGTGAACCACCATAAATTCCGGCGGCAACCGTTCTGAGGAGATGAATGAACATCCGAGATCAGGCCAAGATGGGGCAGACTGCACTCTATGTCCATTAGTTTGCCCCAATCACCTGGCAGATGCCCAATGCTGTATTGCGAACATTGACCGGGTTCCTAGGCATAGTCTCGGGAAAGCTGACGTGTCCTATTCCCTCCTACTGGCCTCTGGCTGCCGCTCCGGATGGCCCTCAAGACGGCTGAATGCCCCTAGGCAAAGCTAGCGGCTACCCAAAACAAGCTATCCACCACAATCGTGCTGAGTACGGCCCCGCCAAAGGCCCACCACTCGCTCTGGCGGATTCTCAGGGGCGCTAAGCCCAGCAGCAGCAGGATACCAAGCAAGGCTGCGGCTCTGACTAGGTTGGCTGGGGTTTGCACCTGGTCAACGGCCTGGTGCAGGATGATTGGCACGTCTTGGGTGTCGGCTTTCATTAAGGCAACCCAACTGGGCACCAGCCGAGCGCTGTAGAAATAAAGATCAGTGAGGGCTGTGCCCAGCACAGAACCTAGATAAAAGTAGCTGCCGATCCGGCTCCAGTTAAAAAATAAGCAGACGGCGACGATGGGCAGGGCAAAGCCTTCAATCGGCATGTGGAGCAGGGGTTGCGATCGCAACCAGCCCCAATAGATACTGCCTGCTAGCCAAGTCCAGCTAAAGCCAATCAGCAGATCGCCCCAAAACTTGGTGCGGGGCGCTTGCATCATCTTCCAGCCGAGCCCCCACCAAATGCCGGTCATTCCCAGACTGACCCAGGGCAGCACCCGCACTAGGGGAGCCTGAAAAAACACTGGCACCGCCACCAGAAACAGGGCTGAGGCCAAAGCCCAGACGTGCTGACGCTGGGCTGGATTAGACCGCCGCGCTAAGGCTGGGGAAGCTGGGGCAATGTAGGGCCGGGGGGTGGTGAGGGAAGACAAAGGCTTATTAGAATACTTAATTCTTTTTAACATACTACGTTATTTCTATCCCCCCGGGGGGCTTAATCCCTGCTTTAGTTTAGGGCTAGCGTCTAGAATTGGCGCGGAATTGGCCTAGGGATGAATTAATCTAGGCACGATGGTCTAGGCGCAGCGCGCCCTACAGGAGACGACGGGAATGGGGATAACTGGCGTATTGGCTGGACTAGGTTCTGGCAGTCCCTGGCTGTGGCTGGCCCAGGCGGGCAGTATGGTTGACCCGGCGGAAACCGTGCCGGAACTGGCCCAGATCAATCTGTTCCAGGCGATTGTGATTGGCATTGTTCAAGGGTTTACCGAGTTTTTGCCGATTAGCAGTACCGCCCACGTCAAAATTGTGCCGGTGCTACTGGGCTGGGGAGATCCGGGGGTGGCCTTTACGGCGGTGATTCAACTGGGCAGCATTGCCGCGATTCTCTGGTACTTCTGGGCCGACCTAGTGCAGGTGACGATGGGCATGATTCGCGCTACCTGGGCCGCCCGCACCGATCGCAGCCAGCTTCAGTCCACCGACTTTCGCCTAGGGGCAGGCATTCTGCTGGGCACGGTGCCGATTATTGTGGCTGGGCTCGCCATCAAGCTGTTTTTGCCCAACTTTGACCAGTCGCCCCTGCGCAATACAGTTGCGATCGGCATTGCCTCCATCGTCATGGCCCTGCTGCTAGCGGCAGCAGAAATTCTGAGCACCCACAAACGCAACTTCGATAACCTGGGCCTAATGGACGGCGTGAACATGGGTATCGCCCAAGCCCTAGCCGTCATTCCTGGGGTCTCCCGCGCCGGGGCCACCTTAACCGCTGGCCTATTTATGGGCCTAGAGCGATCCACCGCCGCCCGCTTCTCATTTTTAATGGGTATTCCCGCCATCACCCTGGCCGGGCTGGTCGAACTCGGCGACCTACTCGACCCCTCCGCCTCCAACATCACCCTCGGTGCCCTCATCGGCGGCCTAATCGCCACCATCATTTCCTCCTACCTCTCCATCGTCTGGCTGATCAATTTTCTGAAGAACCACACCACCTGGGTCTTCGTCTGGTACCGCCTCGCCTTCGGCATCGCCTTAATCGCTGGCGTCATGACCCAAGTGATCGACAATATCTAGCCAACAGCCAACAGCTAATAGCCAACAGCCCTATCCCTCGTCAATTCACGTCAAAATACCCATAGACCAATCCACAGGCTCAGGCAATGGCAAAGACAGGGGTAAAACCAGCCTTAGTGACGGCAGTGATGCCGGATTCGATTGGCGCAGAACTGGGATTTGAGCCAGGGGATCAGCTAGTGGCGATTAACGGTCAAGCGCCTCGGGACTTGATCGACTATCAGTTCCTTTGTGCCGATGAAGAGTTGACCCTAGAGGTCAAAGATGCCCAGGGGCGCAGCCACCAGGTAGAAATCGAAAAAGACTATGACGACGACCTGGGGCTGGTGTTTGAGTCGGCCCTATTCGACGGTCTGATCCAGTGCAACAACCGCTGTCCCTTTTGCTTTATTGATCAGCAGCCGCCGGGTCGGCGGGACACCCTGTACCTCAAAGACGACGACTATCGCCTCAGCTTTCTCTACGGCAGCTACCTCACCCTGACCAACCTGACGCCCCTGGAATGGGAGCGGATTGCTCAGCTGCGCCTGTCGCCGCTCTATGTGTCGGTTCATGCCACCAATCCCGCCGTGCGAGCCCGTCTGCTCAAGAACCAGCGGGCGGGGGAAATCTTGGATCAACTGGCCTGGTTTCAGGCCCGGCGGCTGCAAATTCATGCCCAGGTGGTGGTTTGTCCTGGGGTTAACGATGGGCCAGAGCTTGACCGC
>PXDR01000237.1 GCA_003566335.1 Cyanobacteria bacterium T3Sed10_344R1 | reverse complement strand
TGCCCGAGTGTCATTGCGGTTCGGCTTTTGGCGACGGGCGACCAGCCATTGGCTCATCAGGGTTGAGCCGGTCAGCAGCAGGGCGCTGAGCATTTCAGTGAAGCCATCGAGATGGCGTTTATCCCGGGGCTGGATTAATTGACTCAGTTGTTGACGCAGTTGAAGATAGAGTTGGGTGCTCATCTTGGATGGGGTATTGGGTTTGCACTTCTACCTTGCCAGGAGAGCGCCCACTTTCGCTAGTCCTGTGTCGCTGCACAACCCAGGCAAATCAACGCTCCTGAGACTTTTCTGCATCAACAAGAGAAGATGCTTGAGAATGTTTACAACCGTCATTTCTATCCGAGACTAGGCGGTGACAGCCCCAATTAGAGCACCGCGCTGGAGTGCTTCCCACTGAGCATTGATGGGGGCGTACTCGCAGTGGCAAACCACAATCCTGTTCTGGGTATCAAAGCTGCTGAATTGTTGAACCCCCGCAACCTGCCAATCTCCATCCCGGCTATGGGTGACACCATTACCAGGATCTGCAAGGTTGGCATAGTCTCTAATGCGATCGCCGACCGCTGGCAGTTCCCTTGAAAAGTTCAATTCTTCAGCCAAGATGTCTGTCAGGTCACCGTCTGGCATAAGCTGCCGGTTTTCCCAACCGTGTGCATCACCTAAAGTCTGGTAGATAATCCAGATTTCGCTAGTCATAGCGCTTATCCTCAAATGATGTTTACTCGCCTTGGAAAACACAGCCTATTTTGAAGTTAGGGATGGAAAAACTGAGGTAGGGCTTAAGTGCCGATAGATTGGCTAAATCCATAGTGGTGATTACCAGAATTATTTATGCTGGGTGAAAATTTCATTCTGACAGGCGATTGATTGTCTATTTGAGTGACTTGGATGAATTGGTTGAGTTTGATATCAAACGTAAGCAAAGCAGTCTACTTATAAAAATCTATTTGAGACTTGAGGCAGTCTTTAGAGGCAACACCCCGACAACTCACTAGGCGATTGCTAAGTCTCTCCTCCGAGAATCCCTATATAACAAGGGTTTAGCCAGATTAGCCAAGTCCAATTCTCTTGAATTCAGTACTTTATAGCTAATCAGTCATAAGATGTAGATAGAGTTGCAAAACTCTGTTGAGTGCCTGAAAAGTCAATGCTTTACGACTAAGCCAAGCAGCTTGGAATCTATTCAAAACTGGAGATTTTCGATATGAAAATGAATGTTGGTTCACTAGACCGCCTGATTCGATTACTGTTGGCATCGGTGCTGTTTTATCTAGGTCTATTCCCCTACAGCGGCTCTGCCCTAGGTATTGGTTTAGTTGTAGCAGGCGGTGTGTCTTTGGCTACCGGACTGCTTGGCTTCTGCGGGTTCTATAGCCTGCTGGGCCTGCGCACTAGCCAGCCTGTCGAGCAAATTTAGACATGTCTCACCCTTTTAGAATCACCTGGAAATTACGATGACTTAAGTAGATGGACATAGGTAAACCGTGTTGAGGGTGCTGTCAGGAGTAGCCGCAAATCACGGTTCTGCAAGGCTTTAACCCATTTTTCTGGCAAGCTCACTCTGAAGGAAATTTAGGTTCACCTACTTACCACTTCAGCAAATAAGAACAAGCTCGATGCCGAGTTTCGTCCGTACAAGTTTTTTGGGGCTTGCCACTTGCAAGTTTCCCACGAAATGCTGCAACTCGACGATAAAGCCGGGGTCTTTTACCCCTGCAATGTGGTGGTTCAGGAGCACGCTGAGGCCAGGTCGCAGTTTCCGCTATTGACCCCCTGAGCATGTTTCTATCGGTCGATAGTCCAAAGGCAAAAGAAATTGCGATCATGGTCAGTCAAACCGTCCAGTGGATAATCGATCGCCTCACCGTCGCCCAGCCCAATGCTATACCCCACGAGTACGCCATCTAAGGCACAAGGTTTTCTATGGATACGAATCTTCCAGTTGAAGTGCCCTCCCTATCGCGGCGACAGGTACTTAACTTTTTAACTGGAGCCACCGTTGCTGCCACTGCTGGGTCTGCCCTATTTGTCACGGGCAGCTTCCTTGTTCCCCCATCTGAGAAAACAGGGCCAGGAGGAGCAATTCTGGCTAAAGATGCGCTAGGCAATCTAATTCCCGCTACTCAGCTCTTGGTAGAGCCACCGGGAACGCGCGCCTTGGTAGCAGGTCTAGCCGGAGAACCGACTTACCTAATTGTCACTGAAGACAACACTCTAGACGGCATCGGTATTGTTGATAACTGCACTCACCTGGGCTGTACCTTCCCTTGGAACCCGCTAGACCAGCAGTTTCAATGTCCCTGTCATGGTTCGCTCTATGCTCCAGATGGAACGGTGGTGCGAGGGCCAGCACCTCTGCCACTCAAGATTGTGCAGGTCAACGTCAGGGATAACAGCATTTTGATCTCACCTTGGACGGCAACAGACCCTCGTACTGGCGAGAGTCCCTGGTGGGTATAGGCGTAAACGGGGAAAGGAGCAGAGGCAGCAATCTTATCCCTTGCCTCACTCGCCGACTGCGTCACTCTGTCCGACCGTCAATGCTGAGAAAATGCCCAAATCTACCGGGAAGCTGATGAAAATTGCCGTCTCCAGCCAAAATAAGACTGCCCTGACTGGCCACCTCGGGCGCTGTCGAACATTCTGGATCTATGATGCGGCGGGAACCACTATCCAAGACAAACAACTCCTCCAAATCACCAAAGACCAGAGCTTTCATGAGAGTTCGCCCAAAGCGGCTCATCCCCTGGATACCGTTCAAGTCTTGATTAGTGGCGGTATAGGCCGGGGATTAGCCCGTCGTCTGGAGGCTAAGGGGATTCAGCCACTGATTACCGCTGAAACTGACCTGGATGCTGCTGTTATGGCCTACCTCACCGATACTCTCGTGGTGATGACCCCAGACGAACATCATCAAGTCGAGCATGGTGATGACCCTGGGCACCACGGCAAACCCAAATACAGCCCAGGATAAATCCTAACCCTGCCACCTGATGGCTTGAAGAGGTAGGGTATGACGCTAATCCAGCCATTCTTATGACCTGACCACCAATTATTCACAGGAGAGCCTGCCAATGGCATCTTTAAGCCGCAAGTTCTTTTCCTGGGTGCTGTTACCCGGGGCGTTGATTCTAGGGATTCTTCTAGGATTCGGCCTGCTCAATCCGCCCAGCGCCGTCGCTGCCATTCGACAGCTCGAAGAAACCCCAGGGCAGATGGTCTACCAGTCGCGCCAAACCCTCGACGATCAGCAGGGCAACCGTTGGCAAGCGATCGCATTCAAACGCATCCGTTCCGATGGTCAAACCAGCTTTGCCCTGCGTCTGGTGGGCTTTCCTGGCGTCACCGCCATTGACCATAGCCAACCCCTAGTCCTGACCGATTCCCTGGGTAACACCCTGACGGCGGCAGACGACTCTGGCGAGATGTTTACCGATGAGGCCGCCCCCAAACCCAATATTGGGCAGTACAACCTCCAGCCGGTGTTGTCTCAGTTAGAATCCGCGATTCCGCTACAGGTGACCTTGCCCACCCTTGATGGCAACAGCGTGAGCCTAACCGTTTCCCCCACCCTCATTGCCGAGTGGAAGACGGTCGCAGGTTATGAGTAGTTTTATGAGTAACGTGATGAAGAACAGAATGCCGGTAAATCCTTTAATTTGGACGACGCAGGCGCTCTGCCTTGGCCTTGTCTTGGTAGGTTTGCTGCTGTTTGGTGTAGGGCAAAGCCCGGCCATAGCCGCACCACTGGCCGAAAGTGCTGGGATTGCCCAAACCAGCTCAGACCTAGCCCTAGATTTAGACCTGAAGGCCGCAGTCGATCGCACCCTGACCTCCATCCCCGCTGACTACTACAAAATCGACAACGTAGCTGAGCTAAAGCGCTTACAGGCCAATTCTCAAGCCCAGTTAGTGGATGTGCGTGAACCGGCTGAGTATCAAGCGGGGCATATTCCTGAAGCGATCAACATCCCCCTGCGCCGCCTAACCCAGCAGCTTGACCAAGTTGCTCGCGATCGCCCCGTAGTGCTGTACTGCTCATCTGGCTATCGCTCTGCGATGGGCGTGGTCACCCTGCACCTGCTGGGCTACAACAATGTGCAGGGGTTCCCCCCTAGCTTTGCTGCGTGGCAGACAGCGGGAGAGGCGATTGCTCAACCTTAGCGTTACCCATCCTCCAGCCCCGGCCCCTGATAACTAACTGCCTCAAATCGGTAGAGTGGCTAGGTGGTAGGTGTTGCGACCGCTGTTTTTAGCGTGGTAAAGCGCAGTATCAGCCCAGTCGATTAGCTGATCCGGCTGCTGCTGGGGCTGAGTGATGCAGCACACTACCCCCAAGCTGAGGGTGATGCGATCGGCGATGGCGGAAAACTCGTGGGGAATCTGGGCATCTGCGATCGCAGCCTGGATGCGTTTTGCGACTGAGACTGCCCCCTGAATTGTTGTTTTAGGCAACACCAGAGCAAACTCCTCCCCACCATAGCGGGCAACGAGATCTGTAGAACGCCGAGCAACTTGGCGGAGGATTCCAGCAACCTGAGCTAAGCAGCGATCGCCAGCGGGATGGCCGTAATTGTCGTTGTAGGGCTTAAAGAAATCAATATCGCAGAGAATCAGAGTCAGAAAGGTGTGGTCACGCTTTGCCCGTTCCCATTCTTGGGCCAGTACTTGGTCAAACTGCCGTCGATTGGCGATTTGGGTTAAACCATCCACCATCGCTAGTCGATTTAGCTCTTCGTTTGCCTGCTGTAGTTGTTGGGTCAACTCCTGAAGCTTAAGTTCTGACTGCATCTGAGCATCAATATCCTGAAAAGCTCCGTAGAGGCGCACGCAGCGTCCGTCCACAAACTGGGTCTGCCC
>PXDR01000264.1 GCA_003566335.1 Cyanobacteria bacterium T3Sed10_344R1 | reverse complement strand
TCCGTGGTGACAATTGCGCTATTCATTAACGACCTCCCAGACGTGCAATGCTTTGATCCACTAGGCGCTTCTGCACCTCATCGGTTAGGCGTTCGGGCAGAGTTTGCTCAACCTTGGTCATGGCTAGGGCCACCACCCGCTGTCGTAGCTCCATCATCACCCGCTCTTGCTGCGTGGAGAGATCGCGAGCCGCCTCTGACTTCAGCCGCTCTACATCTTTTTCGGCTTGGGCCAAGATTAGGTCTTTGGCCTTCAGCGCGTTTTCTTGAGCCTGAGCCTTGATGCGCTCAGCTTCAGTTTTGGCTTGGGCCAACTTCTGCTGCTGCTCGGCTAAAGCGGCGGCGGCACTTGACCGGCGCTGCTCAGCCTCGGTGATAGCGGTTTCAATGGCGTCGCGGCGGCTAGACAGGGTTTTGCCCAAGAACTTGCTGCCAAAGTAGACCAAAACCCCAATGATAATAATGAGGTTAATTAGATTGGTCTCAAGTAAGTCGAAGTTGAGGCCAAAACCGCCTGCTTCGGCAGCTAACACCCAACAAAATCCCATACTGTTCATCTCTAAGCTGCCCGTGGTTGGGGGTCTTCGTTAACGAGTCTTCAATGGTGTAACTGGAATGGCGTAACTGAGGGTTGCCTGACTAACAGCCGGACTTGCCCTAAGGTCATGACCCTGCGGTTAGAGTCAAAGCAAAGACAATCGCCGCAAAGACGATGACCGCAACGGTAATGACTGCTGAGCCAAGGGCCAAGAATCTGACTTAGCCAGCCCGATCGATCGGGATGACCCAGTCAGAACGGGATGACCCAGTCAGAAACCGACCTAGGCGGACACTGCACCCAAAACCTTGTCCAAGATTTGCTGGCTTAGGCTATCGACCTGCTGCTCAAGATTGGACATTGCGGCTTGCCGCTCTTGATCCAATGCTTTCTGGGTTTCTTCCCGCTTGGCCTGGGCTTCTGCCTGGGCCGCAGCAACAGTCTCAGCCGCCTGCTTTTGAGCCTCAGCTTGGGCTTCAGCAATCACAGCCTGGGCCTGACGACGGGTATCGGCCAGATCCCGCTCATACTGCTGGGCCAACTGATCTGCTTTCGCCAGGCGTTCTTCTGCCTCGGCTCGGTTCGTGCGAACGTAGCCATCGCGGTCATCGATGACTTTGCCCAAAGGCTTATAAAAGATCGCGTTGAGTACGACCGTCAAAATCAAAAACTGTACGGCCATCAGGGGCAGAGTGGCGTCGAGGTCAAATAACCCCCCTTCTTCCGCCGCCATCAACCAAATGGAGTGAGTCATCATGGTTCGCTACCCTTAGATATTTTCCTAGTCCTATTTCCTGAGTCCTAGGAAACGCTGCTAGCACAGCAAGCTAGAGACGGATGTCAGCTAACTTGCCCTAACCCAAAGTCTGGGCCAAACGTTGGGGTCGACAGAACCTCTGTCGACCCCGCAGTTGGTTTAGCTAAAGGGGTTAGCAAACAGCAGCACTAGGGCAACCACTAGACCGTAGATGGTCAGGGCTTCCATGAAAGCCAAGCTCAGCAGCAGGGTGCCGCGAATTTTACCTTCGGCTTCGGGCTGACGGGCGATCCCTTCAACGGCCTGACCGGCAGCATTACCCTGACCGATACCAGGACCGATAGCAGCAAGACCGACAGCAAGAGCGGCGGCGATCACAGAAGCGCTGGCAATAATTGGATCCATTATGTTGCTTACCTCAAGCTTTAATTCAGTTCAACAGACGTAAAACAGATGCGTATCTTCAGACGAACGATCGAGATCGTGGCTTAATCTCATATCGCCTTCCTGCTTGATCGAGCGCTGACAAGGCCAATGGCCTAGCAGCGGGCAATCACCTGAGTGGCGGTCTCCCGTCACCCATGCTCTTCTGCACCATGCCCCTCCATCGCTTCGCCGATGTAGGCGGCAGCTAGGGTGGCAAAAATCAGCGCTTGGATGGCGCTAGTGAACAGGCCCAAAATCATCACTGGTAAGGGCACAAACAAAGGCACTAGCAGCACCAGCACCGCCACCACAAGCTCGTCTGCCAGGATGTTGCCAAACAGACGGAAGCTGAGGGAAAGAGGCTTGGTGAAATCTTCAAGGATGTTGATGGGCAGCAAAATCGGGGTGGGTTCGATGTACTTGGCAAAGTAACCCAAACCACGCTTGCTAAAGCCCGCGTAAAAGTAGGCCAGGGAGGTCAACAGGGCCAGGGCCACTGTGGTGTTGATGTCGTTGGTGGGTGCAGCCAGTTCGCCTGCGGGCAGGTGAATCAGCTTCCAGGGCACCAACGCCCCCGACCAATTGGAGACGAAAATAAACAGGAACAACGTTCCGACAAAGGGCACCCAAGGGCGGTACTCTTTTTCCCCAATCTGGTTCTTTGCCAGATCCCGGATGAATTCTAGGGCGTATTCCATCAGGTTTTGCAAACCGGACGGCACCCGATCCAACTTCCGGGTAGCCAAGATGGAGAACAACACGAGCAGGGCAATGACAAACCAAGAGGTCATGAAAACTTGACCGTGAATCTTGAGGTTGCCGATTTCCCAATACAGGTGCTGGCCTACTTCCAGTTTGGCCAAGGGCAAGGGGTATGACAGGTAAGCAGGGTTAAGCATCTCCACCTAGTCTTAAGATTTCTGCGGGAATCTAGCCAAAAAGGGATGCTAAACTACCGAAACCAATCGGCGAAACCAATCGGTAAAGGTGGTTTAACAGGCTAACGACAGGGGGTAGTGACCGTCACTATCGCGACGCAATAGACACAGTCTCCGTACCAGTCGGCCCCAGTCGGCATAGTGAGTCACCTAAGGCGGCAAAACTGCCGTCCATAGGGTGTAGCTAATTAACGCGGCTTTGTAAGTCAGAAAACCCAGGAAAACCGGTAGAACCTCCAGTTGGTTCCACTGAGTGGCGACGATCATCACGCCAATGAAGACGGCGATGTGGCCGCTACCAACCTTGCCTCGCTCTCTGCCGATTTCGCCGACGTTTTTAGCCAACATCCTCAAGTAAACCACACCTGTGGATGCCCCAATTAAATAATTCAGGGCAATGTGCAGGGAGTAAAACCCCCAGACGAAGCTAAAAATGACGGCGGTAAACCCGAGGGTGCAGAAAAGCAGGTTCTGCTGTAGTCGGAAGTAGTCGTCCATTGCGCCTTCTGGGGCTGGTGGCAAACCAAACTCAGGCGAGTCGGTGGCCTCAGCCGCGACGTCAGCCGCGTCAGAAGTCGCATCTAAAGTGTCTTCCGGAGCAGTCACAGTGGGCGTGATTTCCTGGCGAGTTCAAACTGGTTTTGGCCGCTAAGCCAGGGCCGATCATACCACGGCAATAATACTTAATCTGTCCTTCTAGACAGAATTGTGCCGAAGGGGGGTGTGTGATTGGGGCAAGTTAAGCCGCTGAGTCAGGGGCTGGGCTCAGGAGGATTAGCCGCTGTTTAAGGTGCGATCGCACCTCGGCCAAGGTCAAGCCGCTGCTCGCGATCAGGGCTGCCACGGTGTTGTCTGGGGCTGGATTATCACAGCCTGCCAGAAAGGCTTGATCCGCCTCGCTTAGGTTCACCACCTGATAATCCGCATTGAATACGCAGCGACTGGGCCAGCCGTCCATACAGGGATGACGCGCCACCGTTGCCGCCAGCAATTCTTCATCGTTGTCCCAGGTGTGGTGCGGTAGGGGGGGACGGGCTAAAAAGAATTCAAAGTGGCTCACATCCGGGTCGAGCAGCTCAATTAACCGATAGCGATCCCGCTCTGACAGCGCCTCTGCTCGGGCCAGCGCTTCTGGTGACTCGCCCAACAATCGTTCGAGCTGCCAGTGGTCAGGGTTCGAGAAGCCGACAAATTCTAGGCCCGAGGCGTCGATCAACTCAAACAGGCTGTCGATGGTGTAAACGATTTCCTGGGGATGGACATACATATCGGCGAAGCACTCGTCTTTCTGGTTTTCTAAAGACCAGCGCTCCTGTTCCCGCCGCTTCAGCCGATTTTGGTCAGGGAGGCTGGCAAAGATCTGCCGACCGAGGGCGACCCCATCTGTGTAATCGCCCTGATGCTGGCCCTGCAACAGCCCAATCGCCTGCTGCATCAGGGAAATTTCCCAGCGGCCCAAGGCAGCGTAGACGAAAATATGAAAGATGCCCCCAGGAGCCAGTTTGCTGGCCAATGCCTGGATGCCGCGATGGGGATCGGCCAGGTGATGCAGCACCCCCACGCTATTGATTAAGTCAAATTCCCCCGGCAGTTGCGCCACGTCGTAGAGGCTGAGGTGATGGAACGTCACCCGGTCAGCGCCGGATCGCTGGCAGCGCTCTTGGGCCACTGCGATCGCACCTTGACTAATATCCAGCCCCGTCACTGTCGCCTCAGGGTTGAGATGCACCAGGTACTCCGTACTCACCCCGGTGCCGCAGCCTGCATCTAGAATGCGCGCATCCTGCCGTTGGGGCAGTCGCCCCGTGCAGAACCCATAGGCGGCTTGCCAGTTCCAGCGCCAGTTGTAGCCTGGTGGGGGCACATCCAACAAAGGCTCCGGCGGAAACGGGTAAGCGTCATAGAGCTTTGCCACTGCCGAACTGACAGAATCCATCTCAGCCATAGTTCTTCGCCATCGTGCGTCAGCATTGCATTTAACTCCGTGACCCAGTGTGAGCCAAGACCCTGCCCCTCTGCCCTAACTTTTTAGGGAAAGGTTACACAACGTAACAGAAGTCAGGAGTTCTCTCAGGGAGTTTCCGCCGCCCTTTATGATCTGAGCGGGAGCGGGTTGGCCAATTTACCCCTAATCCCAAGTTAAAACGGGCGTCAGATCCGACACAGTTTTTAATAAACCGCTGTTGCATCCCGAAATCGTTTTAATCTGAAGCTTAGCTGAAT
>PXDR01000397.1 GCA_003566335.1 Cyanobacteria bacterium T3Sed10_344R1 | reverse complement strand
GGGCACGGCCATCACAGCCACAGCCATAGCCACAATCATGGTCATCATGGCCACAGCCACAGCCATGAGCATCCCCATCCCAACCTTGCCCAGGCGAGGCACGATCATCCCCATCCACCCCACGCAGAGCATACCCATTTTGGCCATGCCCATCCCACCCCCGGCCAGCCGGTGACGCTGACATCCCTGGTGATGCTGGGAATTGCGGGGGGCATTACCCCCTGCCCTTCGGCCCTGGTGATGCTGTTGGGTGCGATCGCACTTCACCAAACTGTCTACGGCCTGCTGCTGGTGGCAGGCTTTAGCCTGGGGCTAGCCACGGTGTTGATTGCCCTGGGACTGATGGCGGTCTATGCAAGGGACTGGCTAAACCAAGTGCCGATGGTCGGCCAAATCATGCAGCGCCTGCCCGTCGCCAGTGCAGCAGCGGTGGTGGCGATTGGCCTGGGGTTAACCCTGTTTGCCGTGATGCCGTCCCTGGCGGCCTGGGTTTAGGAGCTAGGCGGCAAAACGCCCTCCAGCCAAAACGCTTCAAACAAAAACGCTTCAAACAAAAACGCCCCGAGTCAGTGACTTGGGGCGTTCTGTCGTTCAACTAAGCGGGGGCAAGCCCCGGTGATTTAGTGCAGAAGGTCAGAGCAGGAAATCGGCATGAGCTCTACTCTGATTCCGCACTGGTGAGGATCGGCCCTGGCTAGAGCTGGGGCATTGAGGGTCAGGCGTTACGGGGTTTCTAGCACTTCTACGCGCACCCGACCTACCCCAGACTGGGTGAGGCCAATTTCTTGGGCTGCCCCTCGGGACAGGTCGATGATCCGACCGCCGGTATAGGGGCCACGGTCGTTGATCCGCACCACAACATCGCGACCGTTGTTGAGGTTAACTACCCGCACGACGGTGCCGAAAGGCAGGGTTCGGTGAGCGGCGGTGAGGGCGTTTTGGTTAAACACTTCACCGCTGGCGCTGCGGTTGCCGTGGAAGCCGGGGCCATACCAGGAGGCAATGCCTTCCGTCCGGGACTGGACGTTAGAGGCCGCGACTTGGCGAGCCCGAGGCTGTGGCGCAGGCCGCCCTTCGATGTCTGAGGCAGACAGGGGCTCAGCGCCGCCTAGCAAGCGCCGCATTCGGTTGGCGGCTTGCAGGGCGTCTTGGGCCGGGTCTTGGGTGGTGTCGGGCAGCATGACGCCGTTGCCAACGGCAACGAGGGTTTCCCCTTCCGCCATGATTTCGTAGGTACTGTCATCGCTGTTCCAGCGGACGGCGATGGCGTCAGCGCCGCTGTCTTCTTCAGACAGTTGGTGCAGCCGAGATGCGATCGCAGTGGCGCGCCACACCGGGTCTTGGGCCACTGACTCATCGGTGAGGCCGATAGGCTCAGCATGGCTGCTGACAGCAATCAGTTGACCGCCTTGGGCGGTTGCTTCGTCCTCACCCAAAAAGGTGAGAACCGGAATGTTACGGACGTAGAGCGTGGCTGCAGACTTTTGGTCAAGGGCATGGGGCAGCACGCGGAAAGATTCGAGCTCATCAGCAGCGGCAGGACTCTCCTGAACCGCAGCGGTCTGGGTGCTAAGTCCGGAATCGCCGTCGGCTGTTGCTGTTCCCGCATCGGGACGATCAGCATTGGCCACAGGCGAGAGGTTGGTGTCGTCAGGCTCCACCTGTTGAGCATTCCCGGTGAGGGGAGCGCCCAGGGTAGACATCACGACAGCAGCAGTCAGACTGCCAATGAATTTGGGTTTCATAAAGTCCATATACAAGCGTCAAAAAAACGGAGACGAAACCGTGAGTCCAAGGTGAATTGCTCCAGATCAGTCCGAGAGCAGTTCAGGTTTCCCTGTAGTCGGTGTCGAATCGCTATCTCATAGCCAGTCCGAATCCACGCGCTCTTTAAGTTGAACGAAAAGTAACCTAACACGCCTTTTGTGAGCAGGATCACCCCCCCACAAGGCGGTGATCCCGGAGACGGCTACTTCATCAGAACTTCATAAAACCTTTGCTCGTCCCCTGCCAATCGCCCGCCATAAGGCTTTAGCCGATCTCTCCCGTGGGAAAAATCGGCTTTAATCGTTATCAAAAAATTATCGTTCTCTGACTCAAGATCAGATAAGACTAATCAATCCAGCCCGTGCTCAAGGTCAATTTGGGGCCAAACTATCTTCAGGAATATGCAACTAATCCCGTAATTTTGCCCGGATTTAGCCCCAGATCACCAGAAACGAGGCTGGATCTACCGGCGTTTATGCCTTGGCCGCTAGCTGGGTGAGGACGTTGCGGACTGCTTTGAGGGCTTGGTCAACCTCGGCAGCAGTCACAATTAGCGGCGGCACAAACCGCACCACCTGCGGCCCGGCGGGCACCAAGAGCAGCCCTTCGGCCATTGCGCCTTTCACCACGTCGATGGAACTCATCCCGGCATCTGCCGACAGTTCTAGACCATTGATCAAGCCCCAACCGCGCACTTCGGCAATTAGGTGGGGATATTTCGTGGCGAGTTCGCTGAGGCCCGCCCGGAGCTGTTTGCCTCGGGCTTGGACATTGGCCAGCAGGTTGTCAGACTCCAAAATTTGGCAGACGGCCAGGGCCACGCCGCAGACAAAGGGGTTGCCGCCAAAGGTGCTGGCGTGGTCGCCGGGCTGGAACACGTCGCAGTGGGTTTTGCACAGCATCGCCCCAATCGGCACGCCGCCCCCGAGCCCTTTGGCCGAGGTGAAGATGTCGGGTTCAACCCCCAGATTTTCATAGCCCCAGAGGTGCCCGGTACGACCTACGCCCACCTGCACTTCGTCAAAAATCAGCAGGATGCCTTTCTCGTCGCAAATCTGCCGCACTTTTTGGAAATAAGCCCGATCCCCAGGCCGCACGCCCCCTTCGCCCTGGAGCGGTTCTAGCAGAATCGCGGTGACCTGGCGCTGGTCGGCGTCTAGGGTTGCGATCGCAGCCTCTAGCGCCTCGATGTCGTTATAGGGCACATAGTGGAACCCCGGCACCAGGGGACTGAAGTTCTTTTGGTACTTGGGTTGGCCGGTGGCGGTGACGGTGGCCAGGGTGCGGCCATGGAAGCTGGCGTTGGCGGTAATCACCACCGGGTTCTCAATCCCCAGCTTGGTGTGGCCGTATTTGCGGGCCAGTTTAATCGCCCCTTCGTTGGCCTCGGCCCCCGAGTTGCAGAAAAACACCCGATCGGCGCAGGAGTGGGCCACCAGCCAGGACGCCAGCGCCCCTTGCTCGGGAATGTAATAGAGGTTAGAGACGTGGTGCAGCTTTTGGATCTGCTGGGTTACCGCCGCCACCATGCCGGGGTGGGCATGGCCCAGGGTGCAAGTGGCAATCCCGGCGACGAAGTCTAGGTAGGCATTCCCTTGAGTGTCCCAAACCCGACTGCCCTGGCCGCGATCTAGGGCGATCTCAAATCGCCCGTAGGTTGACATCACGCTGTCATCGAATTGGGCGAACTCAAACTGAGGCTGGGTCGCGGGGGTCGGTGCGATCGCATCAGTTGGTAAAGACAGGGCTTTCAGGGAATTGTGAACTAGGGTCTTGAGACTCACAGGGGGTAACCTCAATCAAACAGGAATCCAAACATAAACTGAGCATATCGGAATCTCCCAAGGGCCGGAGGCACTCGGATCACGAAGACCGGCCCAGATGTTGGCATTCCCTAACATTCAGGCCCTAATTCACGTCCGCATTCACACCTTCTGCGGCCAAACTGCCTACATTGCCTCAACCAGCGCGGCCACCACATCAGCCCCGGTTTCAGCCAACGCCGCAGGGGAATCCGCCATCAGCACCTGGCGGGGGAGCTGATTCGCCTGATCCCAAGCGGTTTGCAGGGGTTCTTCAAACGGCTCATGGCGCAGCACAAACAGTTGGGGCTGGGGTTGATCGGTGTAGACCGACACGCTCTCTATATCTAAGGAGAACGGCCCCGGCTGGAAGTGGGGGTTGAGGCTGCCGTCGTACTCAAACTTGCTGAGCATCAACTGCAGCGCCGTCACATGGCCGAGGTTCAGGGGCGTCCCGTTGGGAATCGTCTTGGCCCGGAAGGTGGGAATCAACTGGTCAAACGGGATGTCCACGGTTTGCCAGGTGTCGGCTTGGGTATCGACGCTGAAGGTGTGGGCGGGGCTGTCCCAAGCATCGGTATCCCGCAGAATCACCTTGTAGCGCTGACCGTCCCCGCGCAGTCGCAGCCGCAGCCCTTGCCAGTCCGATAGGTTAAAGGCGGGGTCAAAGTTGCGGCTGCGCACGGAGCTAAAGCCGCCGGAGTTAGCGGTGGAAACCGTGCCGGAGAAGCGGGCAAAGCCGCCGGGCACCCAGCTCAGGCCGCTAGAGCTAACGCCCCCCATCACCACATCATCCACCGCGCCCCAGACTTCGGGGATGCGGGTTTTGGCTTGGTCATCCGTAAAGTCAAACCAGGGCCGGGACAGCTTGGCCTGCTCGCCAATCGCCGAAATCCAATCGGGCCAGACCTCTACGCCGGGGCAAATCACCAGCGCCTTAGCGCCCCCCGCCATCCAGAGCAAAGACTCCTCGGTAACGGTCTCGGACACGAGATTGGCGCTGGCTCCAAACTCTAGACGGGCGGCATCTAAGTTAGGCACCTGGAGCCGCAGGGGCAGCCCTTCGGCCATCAGCCGTTTGCTGAAGAGCTGGCCCGTCTCGCTCATGGCTCCCAATACGAGGATCATCCGGTTTTCTTGAGCAGCGGAGAGAACTTTACCAACGGGATTGGGCGATTTACCAAACAATTCTTGTATCCATTGAATGTTCCCCAACAGCGGCACTTCGCCAAAGTAGTTGAGGGTTTCCACAAATCGTCCGATGTCCCAAAAATGGGGCGTGTTCTGGGTCATGGGTTTTCCTTATTTGAACT
>PXDR01000368.1 GCA_003566335.1 Cyanobacteria bacterium T3Sed10_344R1 | reverse complement strand
TACTCCCCAGCGATTAAGTGGAAGCCCTGAAATTCTAGAGTGTTGGGGTCAAACCAAAAGTAGTCAGGAGTGCGAAAGATGTCTTGATAAATTTGCTTTTTCAGACCCCGATCAGTGGCGGAGGTAGACTCTGACAGCAACTCCACAATCACGTTGGGATACTGACCGTTTTCTTCCCACACCGTCCAACTCTTGCGGGGACGCTTCTCAGTGCCTAGCACCACGAAGAAGTCTGGGCCTCTGAAGTCTTCAGACTTGCGCTGGTTGGGGCTGGAGTAAATCGTCAGGTTACCCGCAGCAAAATAGTCGCCCCGATCTCGCCAAAGCCAGTCAAGGCATTTAAGCAGTAGCATCAACTGCTGCAAGTGCAGGTAAGTTTCCAACGGAAGTTCGTGGCTGTAGAGGTCACCGGGCGGATAGATTATATCCGTTGGGGCGGCCATTGCTGGCGGGGTTGGCAGTGCATCTGTGGGAGAAGCAGGCATGGTAATGCGATCGCATCGATGCCGCCTAGTCTAACAAGTCAACCCACTTAATAATTGCGCTTAATTCAGCCGAATCATTCCCCCTTGTAGGGCAATGCTGCCCCCTTGCAGGGTGATTTGGCCAGGCGTTCGCAGGTTAATGCCAGCGGGCGTGAGCTGAATTTGGGTAGCGCCCACGGAGAGGGTAATTTGCCCATGGGCTCTGAGATTAATGGATTGATTCGCATCAAGGTTGATGGTGCGATTGGCCTGGAGATTTACGGTTTGGCTGGGGTCGTTAATTTCAAGCCGTTGGCGTTGGGGGGTGGAGAGAGTGATGGTTCTGGCGGTGTCGTCTAGGGCCAGTTGATGCCCCGCAGCGGTGGTCAGGTAGGTGCCCACTTGGCTAGCTCGGCCCCGGTCAGTTTCGACGAATTGAAGCTGGTGGCCGCTCGGGGTGCGCCAAGTGCGCAGCCGCACCTGACTGTTGTTGGCGTCTAGAGTGGCGTCAATGTTGGTGGGTGGCGCGTCCTTGCCATTCCAAACGCTGCCGATGATGTAGGGGCGATGGATGTCCCCATGTTCAAAGGCCACGAGCACTTCATCATTGATTTCCGGCAGGCTGTAGCTGCCCCGCCCGCCTCCGGCATCAGCGCTGACGATTCGCGCCCAGTAGCTGTTGTGGTCTTCAGTTAGGGTGGGCAGTTTGACCCGCACCCGGCCCCAGTCATTCGGATCCCGAT
This sequence comes from Cyanobacteria bacterium T3Sed10_344R1, assembly GCA_003566335.1. GTDB lineage: Bacteria > Cyanobacteriota > Cyanobacteriia > Phormidesmidales > Phormidesmidaceae > PXDR01. The sequence continues at coordinate 3,708 of PXDR01000368.1, read as the reverse complement.
TGTCAGTGACAATGCCCACCATCGGGGTTTGCCCCAGGCTAGAGCGGGGCTGGGGAGCAATCACCGAGGCCAACGTGCCCCCGCGCAACCCGCGCACGCTGAACTCTGTGCTGTAGGTGCCATCATAAACGTGGCGAGTTTCGGTGACGTAGTATTCGCCGCTATATTTGCCCATATTGTTGAGCTTCACAACTCGCCGGGGCCGTAGTTCAGGGTCACCGATGGCTCGGGCATCGGCGGTAATGAATTCCCCACTGATTTCGTTAAACAGGGCGTCAGCTAGGGTTTGGGCTTCTTGCAGGGCAAAGAAGGGCTGATCAACGACAACCGCCTGGGGGTTGGTGTTCAAGCCCGCAATCTTAGAACCCGCTGCCTGACCCGTGCCCCGCTGGTTATGGGTCAGGGTGGCATCTTGGCGACAGACGGCGGTGACCATATTTTTACTTTTGTAGTCCCAGCCCCGGACTTCGACTTGGTCAACTTGCTCGGCGCTGTTAGCGCGAACCCGAAAGCTGGTTAAGGTTTCAAGCCATTTCAGTTCTAGGGTGGTTTCGGCCCGAGGTCGGTGAAAGTGCAGTTTGTTGTCAGCGACAAACAGCTCAAAGCCATTGCGGGCCGCCCGTTCTTGCAGAAACTCCATGTTGGTTTGGTTGCGCTGAAACACGTAGCCGTTGGTGCCGTGGATATCGCTGTAGCCGTAGGGGCCTTTGTCTTCTTCGATGTCAGCAGCGGCAATGCCCACATCAGCAATCATCCTCCGCACGATGTCGCAGTCTTTCATATTTTGAAAGGAGCGGGTGTAGCGACCGCGATGGAGTCGATGGGAAATGTCGTAGCCCCGAATGATAATCGGCGCTTGGGAGTTGGCATCAAAGTGGGATTCAATGGCGGTGATTTCCCCTTCGATTAGATAGGAAAACTTGTCTTCGTCAAATTCTGGGGTTTCAGCCGTGCTGTTGGCTAAGCCTAGGCGAACGCCGCCGCCAAATTCAAATAGATGTTCATATTTCCAGGGATTATTTTCTGTTTCGCCAGGAAAGTAGGGATTTGCGATCGCAATTGTAAACAGCGTCGGCAGATGCAAACTTTCTTCAATAATAATTTGATTAATATCCTCCCGCAGTTCTTCCGGGGCAGATTCCCACTGACCGGCTCCGACCTTACCAAATTCAATCCGAAAATCAGAAACGTATCTAGGCATATTAGTTAAAGGCTTTAGGGGGTAAAGGCTGTAGGGGAATTTATCTAAAAGTTAGGGGTCAAGTTAATTCTCTAATGACTAGTTTTTCTTGACGGCAGTTACTGTCCGAACTTGGTTCAAGGTGATTTTGGCCGTGGCCCGAACTGGGGTGCCATTGGGCAGAAAAAGCTTATAGGTGACATCTATCTGCTTGACAAAGCAGCGCAAGTAGCGGTTTTGTCCCCAGATAAAGATAAAAATTGGGGGACGGTTAATTTTAGTTGGCGTTCTTGCTAAAGCAAGTCTAAAACTGTTGACTGCTCCTCCAGTTCCCCCCTTAGAGCAATCCATCGTTCGCAATAGCGGATTGACGTAGAGATCTCGCACATTGCCGCCACTTTCATAGGTGTCAAAGGTCACGTCATTGATGTTGATCGTGATCATATTTGGGCCTTTGAAGCTGATTTTAGGATGCAGATCGCGATCGCGGCCATTTTGGGCGGTTTCGATAGAGCGACTAATGCTGAATTCTTTCGGGTTGAACTGAAATTCAATTGTTGTGCCGTGGGACTCGCCCGGTGCGGGAATCAGTTTGGCTTTGACCAGTTGGCGCGTGTAGGAACCGTCAGGCATGGGGAACTCCTATCAGGTGAGCGGTGTGTTGAGATGGGGTGATTTCTGTAGGGCTATTTCTGCGGCTGGAATCATGCCTTACCAGGGCAAACGGCCCCGATAGTAGCCGCTGCCCTGGCGTTCTCGTTCGATCGCAAAACGTTGACGCATTAGCAAGTAAATTTCTTGGGCCAGGATATCGAGGTCTTGGGGATCAATGTCGTCGGTGCTTTCTTCTTTAACTTCTTTGATAGATTCGTCCAGCATGGTCATTAAGGCATCATCTTCAGCCGCGATTCCGCTAGGGTTGTTCTGAGTAATTTGATCGGCCACCGCGTCGGCCTGACCAAAGTTGATGTTGAACGGGTTTTCGGTGATGGTGTCGGCTGCGATCGCATCTTCAGAAGTTCCGGTTTCTCCTGGGTTCTCTTTCACCGATGCCGCGAACTGGATGGGGGCCGCCATCACCGTAGGAGTCTCTGTGCCTACCCCGGTCGCGTTGGCCTGGGGCACAGAACGAGTTGAGCGCTGCACAACTGGTTTAGGTTGGGTGTTAGGTCGAGGCATTGGTTGGGGATCGGGCTGCGATCGCAACAAATCCGCCACGCTGTCCCACTCCATCGGCCCTGAGCTAGTAGGCGCGGGGACAGTGCGAGCGGCCTGTACCGGGGGACGGCGCAGAGACGCAGCATCCGGCGGCAGTCCCTGGAGGTAGTAGTCGGGGGATTGCCCCAACCCCGGCTGAGTCAGGGACGGAACTGGAGAAGAGAGCCCAGGCAAGGGTTGCCCCTGACGCAAGAGCTGAGCCACTGTGGGTTCTGAGGTTTCCGCTGTGGGTGTCGGTGTTGGGGATGCGCTGACGGCTGAGGCAGGATCTGAACTGGGGCTAGCCCAGGGATCCGGCAGGGGAACAGCAGCTTGGGCGGCTGAGGCTGCTTGCATTGGCTCGGCGGCAGCTGTCGTTGAACTGGCTGGTTGGGATAGCTCGGGGGCTGGGGCAACTGACTTTGGTGTGGCTACAGGGCTGATGGTGGCGGGTGGTGTCTGGTGATTCAGTGAGGGTTGTGGGGAGGAACCCGTTGACGGCAGCATCGCTGGTTGAACTGGATCGGGCTGACCGGCAGCGGGCGAGGACTGAGCTTTTTTAGGCTGTAGCGGTGTCGTGGGAGACGGGGACTTCGATGCAGCGGGGGCTGAGTCAGCAAAATGATCGCTTAGAGCTTGCAGTAAGCGCCGAGCTGGGTTGAATCGAGGGGGAGAGCCTGGTTGCTGCGATCGCATCGGCGTTGCCGAAGGTGTTTTCGCCTGCACGGGGGGCGTGGTATTTGACGCTGTGCCGGTAGATGCCGGGTAGGTTTGGGCTGTGTCAGACTGTTTGGCCTGGACTGGAGGCGTGGCCTTAGGCTCTGAGTTAGACGGTTGAGTAGTGCCGCCACTATGATCTGCCCCATTGACCGCAGCGTGTGTGTGTGTCGCTGCCTGAGCAGGATCTGTTGGGGGAGAGGATGCGATCGCAGATTCGCCAGCGGCTGGGCTAGGTACCTCGGCAGAGTTAGACTTCGGCGCGGTTTTTGCTTGTACTGATTGAGTCTGGGTTGTGTCCGTGACGGTCAGCGGGTTTGAAGAAGTTGGAGCCTGGGGCGGTTGTGCTGGAAGTAGTTGGCCTGGCATCGGCTGAGCCTGAGCCAGTTGCGCCGGTAGATTTGGCAACGTCTCCGCTGCTTGCACGGTTGGGGACTCTGCTTCCGAGGTCTCTGCTGGAGCAGACGTGGCTTGAGTAGGAGGCCCCTGAGGCGCTGAAATTTGCGTCGAAGCCGCTTGGACAGTTGAGGGCTGAGGCGCTGAATTCTGGGTTTGTGCGGCCTTGGCTTGGGCCGGTTGAGTCGAAGTAGGGGGGATGTCCGCCGTCTGATCTG
>PXDR01000157.1 GCA_003566335.1 Cyanobacteria bacterium T3Sed10_344R1 | reverse complement strand
GGTGGACTTAAAAAACTCCGCCTTTTGCTGGCGCTGCTCAGCCTGCCGCTGATTAATCAGGCTGGCGATTTGACCTAGGGTTTCCTCGCCGTAGGGACAGGGCTTTTGGGCCAAAAATGCCTTGAGAATCCGCTGATTGACCAAATCGGCATAGCGCCGAATCGGGCTGCTGCCGTGGCAGTAGGCAGCCAGCTCTAAGCCCATATGCCCCTGGTTTTGGCTGCCGTACTTGGCTCGACCCATCACATTGCCCAAGGCTTGCTGAATGGCTCTGGCGTCTCCCAGTTGGCTCAGTACGGCTAAAAAGGCGCTGCGATCGCCCAGGGCATCTAGGTTAATCGTGTGGTTGCGGTAGAGGGCGGGCAGTTGATGCTGGCGAAAATAGTCAGCCAACAGTTGATTCGACAGAATCATCAGCTCCATGATGATTTGTTGAGAGCGGTAGGGTTTAATCACCTGACCGTCCTCACTAATCAGCTGACCGTCAATTTCCCGGCCTAGCAGCGCCCCCCGGTTGCGTCGCCGTTCGGTCAACTGCTGGGCTACTTGCTCTAGCAAGGTGAGCTGCTGCCGAATGTCTGGCGGAATCCGGCCTTGCCGCTGCAAGCCTTGATCTGCCGTCTCGTAGTCAAGCTGGAGTCGGCTGGTGAGCTGGGCTGGGTAAACCTGAACATCAACAATGTCAAAGTCCGGGTCAAAGGTCACCGCCGTAGTGATCACCGGGCGCGGCTGCCCTGGCAGCAGGCTAGCACTGGCCTCGCTCAGGGATCGGGGCAACATTGGGCGATTGCCGTGGCGCAGATAGCGGGTTTCCAGCCGCTCAGCCGCCCGGCGGTCAAGATAGCTGCCCTGGGGGATCAGGCTGGCAACATCGGTGATGTGGATCTGCACGGTCAGGTGCTGGTCATGGCCCTGGCTCCAAACGGCATCATCCAAATCTTTGGAGCTCGGGCCATCAATGGTAAATCCGTTCACTGTCACCATGGGCCATCAATCTATCAGGGACTGGAGGCGTCTAAGGTCGGGGGCGAGTCAACGAGGATTTCGGGCTATCTGCCAGATAGTCCAGCAGCAGGCGATGGACAAAGACATAGCCGCCCCCAACCCGACGCAAGAAAATTAGTTTAACGCTGTGATCCAGAAATCGGCGATAGCGCCAGGGTGCATGGCCGCGCCAGGCCAACATGGCGCGCAGCACATAGTGTTTAGTCGCCGTGATGCCCGCGACTAAAATAGCGGCGGCAACCCCCAGCAAAATCCCGTTGGCCACCCCAGAGACCCAGGTTTCTAGCAGGCCAATAGAGATCAACGTCATCAGGCCCACGGTGCTGAACAAGAGGGCGGCATTCTTCAGGGCTTGGCGGATGCCCTGGTTGGGGCGGGTGGTGGTTTCGTCTACGGTATTGCGTTTGTCAAATCCCCCTGCGATCGCAACCATGCCGCCAAAGACCAAGCTTTGCGGCACGCCAACCTGAGGCCCCAGGGCCAGGGCCAAGGTGACCACCAAGCCCAGCCCCGCCGCCGCCAGCGCCTTGCGGCCCGACCAGCGGAGCACCTCCAAGGGCCGAATCGGCTGGGTCAGTTGCCAGTCCATTAGCAAACTGACGCCGCAGTAAATCGCCCCGTAGCTCAAGCCCCACATCGTCATAGTCTGGGCCACATCCGTGCCGGTTTCCAGCGCCCTAGCGTAGCCCACCTGGCTAAACAACCCGCCAAACAGTCCGGCTGCGATCGCACTATTGATCACCCTCGACCCCCAACTGGGCAAACACTGCTGACTCAGTCCGGCCAGCACCCCATAGACCACCCCCCCCAGCACGCCCCAGCTCCCCAGCTGGGCAAAGTTGCCCCAGTCAAAGCGGGCCTGATTGTCCGTTAACCCCGCCAAAATGCCGACATGCAGGCCACCCCACAGCAGCCAGATTAACGCTCGAACTGCGATCGCATAGATTACCCGGTCTCGCCCCGGATTCAACCAGCTCATTTGCAGCGCTTCCAGCAAAAACACCGACTGAGCATGACGACGCATCTGCTGGGCCAACCAAGCCAACTGCCGCACCACCTGCGGCGGTGGATAACGCCCCTGCCCCCGCCGCCGCTGAAACATCCGCTGGAGATAGGCCGCAAACAGCCGATGGCGATGGGCATCCAGGGTTTCAGCCTGGGGCAGATCCGCCACGTCTAGCCCCTGATAGGTCAACATCATCAAGTCTAATATCAGCGGACTTTGGGCCAGCTCCTGCCAAATTGGCTGGGTATCAATCATCTGACTCAGGGCCGCCAGGGGTTGTCCTGCGGCTGCCAGCGCCTGCCGCACCTGCCGCAACGAGAGAGGCCGCAAATACAGCGCCGATTGAAACGCCAACTGTTGACGACAGTCGCCATAGTCCTTGGCGCGACAGCAGACCACCAGCTCCAACCCCGTCTCTTGACTAAATTGATTCAAACTGCGGATGCAGCCATCCCGATAGGGCGCAGCCACCTCATCCAACCCATCCAGCAACAGCAGCAGCTCCTGCTCATCAATCCACTGGCGGCTGATTTTGCTGGGCACCCGGTACTTCGTCTTCAACTCCGCCAGCAGCCACGGCCTAAAGTCATCCTTACGGCTGGCCCAAGTGGAGAGGTTGAGCACCACCGGAATTAACTGACTGTCATCCACCTGGGCTCGACTGACTAAGGTACGCGCTAGGGTCAGCAACGTCGTGGTCTTGCCCGCACCGGGCTCCCCCAGCAGCAGCAGGGTACAGCCTGCCCCCAGCTGGTCATAGACCGTGACAATGTCGATATCCTCTGGCAGGGGCTGGGGTTCAGCCGACTCAGCCCCTAAGTCAAGCGCCCAAGGACAGGCCAAGGCTTGGGGCTGAGCGTCTAAGCCCAAGCTAATCACCGCCTGACCGTGGAGCGATTTATCCAGCAGACCCTCAATCCAGTCCTGCTTCACCCGATTCAGCAAGGCTTGGCGATTGCGCATTTGCTGGCGATTGCGGCCCATTGCCGACCGACTGGGTCGCAGGGCCGGGCTGGGGGCCGGTGCGCCAGGCCAGCGCAGGGGCAGGGTGGCCGGGTTTTGGCACATCACCGGCAGCCAGCTAGCCCCGGGGAACTCGTCCTCTAGCCCCTGGAGCTGTTGACGGGCTTGGCGTAGGGATTGGCTGAGGGGCAGGCCACTGGCAAAGCGCTGCAGCCACAGCTTCAGAAAGGCTTGGGCCACCAAATCTGGCACGGGTTCCCGCATCACCACCAGTTGGGGAATGTCTAAATCTTCTAGTTCATAGGCCAGCCCCAGCCCGTCACAGGCGTTAAACAGGGCTAAGGTCAGACCCCGACTGATGGCATGGCTGAGGGCATGGCGTAAATCGGCAATCCCTAACTGGCGCTGGGGGTTAATCGCCAGTTGGCCCTGGGTGCCCCCGGCCAGGGTGGCGCTGTGACCGGCAAAAAACAGGATGTCCCAACCCTGATCCTGCCAAAGCCACTGATCTAGCTCGGCCCGGCTCGGTTCGACCAAAAAGGTCACCTCGGCCTGGGGTAACTGGCTCAGCAGCCGTCGATCGGCAGCCACGTCAATGCCCCGACCGTTGCCCAGTACCGCCAAAATTCGCAGGGTGGCTCGGGGGGGACTAGTCCCTGCGATCGACCGGTAGCTAGGAGAGCCCAAGGCCGGTTCAGCCGCTGGATATGCTTCAAAAAACTGCCACAAATGCCAGGGCAATTGCCGCAACCCCGGATCCCCCGTTTGGATAATCACCTGAATGGCTTCACTGGGATCCAGGTGAGTGCGTAGTTGTTGATCGAGGGGAATAAATTCGGGACTGGTCAGCCACTGATTCAGCGCCGTGGTCAGTCGCTGCCCCTGGCTGAGCAAATCGTCAGCCGCCACGTTGGTGAGGTCGGTTTCATCAACGTCAAAAGCCAGGGCGGAATCAGGGGGCGGGTCAAGGAAACGGCGTAACTCAATCCCGGCTTGCAGGGCCAGATAAATCTGCTGCCATCGCTGATACTCAGCCAAAAGCTCGGGGGCGGGCGGTAGGGCTGCCGTAAACTGCATTTGCTCCCCCTGGTCAGGTCGCCACAGACGAGCCGTCACGCAGTCAAAGCCGCGATCGCAATCACCGGCACCTAGATTCAGCGTAACGAGGCAAGTCATCGGGCAAAAAGCCGTTGGGAGATCAAAAAACTAGAGAATCAAATGAATTACAAGTGGGTCGATCCCAAATCAGTCGATTCCAGATCAGCAGAGAATGCCAAGCTGATCAAGGGCTAGTTAATCGACTAGGCCAGAAAATGCCCCTGAAGGCCAGCTTGGGACGTAGCAATGGTCAGATCAAACGGTTGATTGGGCGGGCACTTAAACTGCTTCAACTGGATATAGCGATCTTGCGGACGCGCCGTTACGGATTGCAATATCTGGCCTTCGGGGGTGCTTAAGCTCAAGCTTAAATCTGCCGACAGGGGGTGAGTCAACGGATGAAGTTGGACTCGGATCGCCCGGCGACCATCTGCGGCGGTTTGCACGTTGAGCACCAACAGGAGTTGGGCCGGATTGTCTGGCCCCGAGCCTGGCGCTTGGGTGTCTGGGTTCAGAGATAACAGCCGAGCGGCACTGATCACCGGGTTTTCGTCATCGGTGGCGCTGCGTCGCAGGGCTAGGGGGGCAGGACTGTAGCCCAACTGGGCCAGTTGGTCGAGGGTTTGCCAGCCTTGGGTGAGTCCCTGACTGAGCCAATGGCCTAGGGCGGTGACTGTCTCGCCCCAATTGGACGGACGCCCTTCAGTCCTTGAGGATTGATCCACTAGATCAGGTTGGGCAAGCTGCTCCAGCCACTGACGTTGGCTCACCAACGCGCCCCATTGCGCAAACGGCACCGTCAGCCGCACCAGGGCCGGGGGCTGGGTCTGGGTTCGACGAATCAGCGCCTGGGCCTG
>PXDR01000141.1 GCA_003566335.1 Cyanobacteria bacterium T3Sed10_344R1 | reverse complement strand
TGGGACTCCATGCGGCTGGCGATGTTAACGGTGTTGCCCCAGAGGTCATAAATAAACTTGCGAGAGCCGACAATTCCCGCCACTACTGGGCCAGTATGGAGGCCAATGCGCAGTTGAATAGCCTGGCCTTTGGGGGTGCGGAATTGGGTGATGGCTGTTTGCATGTCTAGGGCTAACTCTGCGATCGCCTGGAGATGGTCGGGCCGCTCTTGGGGCACGCCGCCAACCGCCATGTAAGAATCGCCGATGGTTTTGACTTTTTCTAGGCCGTGGCGGTCGGCTAGGCGATCAAAGCTGGAGAAAATGGCGTTGAGCAACTGCACCACTTCACCGGGTGAGGCTTCGGCGGCAATGCCGGTGAAGTTGACGATGTCCGAAAACAGCACCGTGGCCTGGGCAAAGCTATCGGCAATGTTGCTCTGGCCACGCTTCAGGCGCTCAGCTACCGCCTGGGGCAACACGTTCAGCAAAAGCTGCTCTGAAATTTTCCGCTGCTGCCGCAGTTCTCCCTCGGCCTGCTTATGGCTGGTAATTTCGCGAACGCTGCCTTCGTAGTACTGCAACTCGCCGGTCTGGTCTACGACCGTGCGCAGGTTTTCGGAAACCCAGATGACGCTGCCATCCTGGCGATACGCCTGGGATTCAAAGCCAGAGGCGGCGGTAAATCGTCGGAGATACGCCTGAATTTCGCCCCAGCGGCTAGGTTCGACATAAATTTGCCTGACGTGGGGGATGGCGGCACTCATCTCTGCGGCTGAGTCGTAGCCGTAGAGGGTCGCTAGGGCCGGGTTGCCGCTGAGGTAGGTTCCCTGGGTGCTGATTTGAAACAGACCTTCTGCGGCGTTTTCGTAAATGATGCGGTACTTGTCCTCGGCCTGCTGTAGCTGGGCGCTGCGCTCTTTGACCAATTCCGCTAGTTCCATGGCCTGGCGCTGTAGCTGCGCTTGGGAGTCTTGCAGGGCGGCTTCGGCTTGTTTGCGATCGCTGATGTCATAGAACGTGGTCAACAGCGTCGGCGTTGCCGCGAGGGTCAGTTGATGGACTGAGGCCGATACCCAAAACCGTTCCCCCGACTGCTGCTGGAGCTGCATTTCATAGCTGTTCACATAGCCCTGGAGGTTCACCTGGTTCTGGAGATACTCAGCATCGGCCTCATCGGCAAAAAAGGCGGCTAGGGATTGGCCCGCCAAGCGATCTGCCGTTAAGCCTAACCGCTGCTGTGAGGTGGAATTGGCGTAGGTAATGGTGCCATTGGGGCGCTGGGTCAACACCATCAGAATTGGCGTTGCTTCAGAAATAGCCCGAAACAGCTCCTCACTTTGGCGCATGGTTTCCACCGCCTGAGTGTAGAGCTGATATTCCACCATGTCGCCATGCTCAGCGGTGGCCTTGAGAATCATTTCTAGGTCGGTTTTGTCTCGGGTGACCTTTTCTAAGATGTCCTGTAAGGTTGCCTGGGCCAACTGCCGCTCCGCCACCTCCGCCCGCAGCCGTTGATTTGCGGCATGGAGTTGGGCTTCGACCAAGTCCCCATGCTGACTGGTGGTTTCTAGGGCAATAGTCAGGTCACTGTTTTCTTGCGCCAAGTCCTCTACCTGTCGCCGCAGTTGCTGGATCTCTGCCATCAACTCGGCAGAGCCTGGGGGCTGGACAGCATCGGACTCGCGGTGAACACTCATCAATCTAAGCGAACTCCAACTGTAGCCCTGGCATCAACCGCTGTAGATTCTTCAAGGACTTCGTTTGCCACAGAACGTTTTCAGCGCCCTGAAGGTAAAGCTGCACATCGCCCCGTTGCCGCACCTTGACCACAAACATCGACAACATACTGATGCCGGAGCTGTTGAGGAACTCTAGCTGTCGCAGATTGAGGGTAATTTGAGGCTGCTTTTCAACTGCGTCTAGCAGGAGTGACATCACGGGGGAGTAGGCTTCCATGCCGTCTAGCCTGAGAAACCCCTGGAAGAACACCGTATTGGCCTCCGGGTCGTACCACACCCGATAGTCGTCTGTTTTGATGTCCACTGACTTTACCGCCTCACTCTATTCGTACCCAAAGATCACTTCTCACCGCCAGATCCGGTGTGCCGTCACCGTATGCTTGGCTGTCCCCAATGGCTTGCCCGACTTTGAGAATCTTAGCGCTGTCGCTTACCTTTCTCAGTGCCACTTTTAACTTGGCTTGTAACTTGGCCTGTGATAAACCGCTGAGGGTTAAGGGACTAGCCCCAGGGTCTAGACCCTAGACCTGAAGTTGGGCCATCACGTCAACCGTAATGGTTTCAGCACTGCTTACCGGACTAAAGCGCCAACCAAACTCCGCACCATAATCATTGATCATGGTGAGCAGGCCCATGTGGGACTCGCCTAACCCCATCGCCGTTTTTTCGAGTTGCTGAGTATAGAATTCGTCCATGTCTGCATTAAGCAGCTGCTGCAAATAAGTTTGATATTGATGCACGGTATCAAGCGTGGCGTGGTTGATCACCCTAAAAATAATGGCTTGTTCGTAAAGATAGAGGGTAATGGAAATCGGTATATTTACGGTGCTGTCACTATACTTTACGGCATTTTCTAGCAGCTCATTAGCGACATAGCTGACGGCAGCTTTGACCGTATCCCGGCGATTGATTTTGCCAGCGAGCAGTTCGCCTCCCGGAAAAAACGCGGCAAAGTAGTCGCCCAGGAAATCAGCGGAGAGGCCGTAGTTGCGCCAGCGACGGTTGCGGGGAGCGGCAGTGGGGGAAAAGTGGAGGGTGAGATACTCTTCGCTCGGGGGAATCTGGGGGATATATTGCCCCAGAATAATGGGCGTGAATGTTTCGGTCATCGCGTAGACTCCTTCAGGCAAGTGGAGCTGGGATAGATAATCCGGTTGCGACCTTCCTGCTTGGCCAAATATAGCCGTCGGTCAGCTCGTCTCAACAAATCGTCGGCGGACTGGTCAGGGCTAGGAATGGTGGCAGCAATCCCCATGCTGAGGGTGATATAGCGACTAACGTCAGAATGGACATGGGGAATTTGAAGCTCGGCAATGGTGCTTTGGAGCTTGTGGGCGACTTCTAGCGCGCCGTCGGCTGTGGTGTTGGGCAACACCACAACAAATTCTTCGCCGCCATAGCGGGCCATCAGGTCACCAGGACGACGAATTTTGCTGTGGAGGGCTTTGGCGACGATCCGGAGGCAGTCATCCCCAGCCAGGTGTCCATAAATATCGTTGTACTGCTTGAAGTAGTCAATATCACACAGGATGATCGAGAGCGGGCAGGATTCGCGCTGCATCAGCTTCCACTGATGGCTGAAGTGCTCGTCAAAGCGGCGACGATTGGGCACCTGGGTCAGGCCATCAGACATGGATCGAATGGTCTCTTCGTAGAGCTTCTGGTGCCATTGGGCATCGACCACGTCACCATGTTCCATGATGGTCTGGACGATGATTTCCAGGTCATCTCGCTCTCGGCAGATCAGTTCTAGCAGGGCTTGGAGGGTCGCTTCGGCCCGCTGCCGTTCTTTGACTTCGGTGCTGAGTTTGAGGTTGGTTTGGTGCAACTCTGCCTCAATTAGGTCCCCATGTTCACTGGTGGTGGTCAAGGCGATTTGCAGATCTTGAATGTCCTGCTGCAATCGCGCCACTTCACTGTGCAGAGCCTGGATTTGGCCCTGCAGGGGATCTTGTTCATTGTCTCGCCCGGTAAACTGCGCCACAGTGTGCAACCCTGGTTGAGATAGCGGCCACCCCATAGTGTCATCCTGATGGTTGAGAAGAAGTTTTTGAACCGATGCCGCTACTTGTTGCTGTGCTGGTTCTTGTCTTAAGGTTCCCTGTCTGGGGTAGTTCATCACCGTAGCGTCTGCCAGAACGGCGTGAGATAACCAACACGGGCTCGATTCATTCTACGAGTTTTACAGGGGGTTGTTTGCAAAATCAGGCTCTCCTCAGTTTATTTACAGAGACATTTTCTGTCGTTCAGGCTGATTCTATGGCTGGGAGGCTCTTGATGCCTTGAGATAATTGACGCGGGGGAGCGGTCATTGGGGATTAACCAGGGGGCTAGGGGCGTTTCAATTGAGACCTGTCGGGGGCTGTGGATTGTCTGGAATGGCTGTCTAGAACGGCTGTTTAAGACGGCTGTTTAAGATAGAGGCGTTTGTTACTCATCTGTTGGTCATGATGAATCTAGTGACGACTTGTCAAGGTTATCGGTGGTTTGGGTTCCTGAAGCCCTGGCTCGGCAGAACTGGGGTATTGAGCCTGGTGCTGTTGATTGGGTTAGCGAGCTGTGCGCCAGTGGAGCCCCCGGCGGGAGGTGATTCACCGCCGGAAACGGCACCGGAGCAGCCCCAGCCAGACTCAGGGGTTGACGCTGAACCAGGGGAACCTGAGGCAGAGACTGCACCTGAAGAGGTGGTGATGGCGGTTAAGGCTGCGATCGCATCGGAAACTGCGATCGCAGTTGACCAACTCACGATGACCTCTGCCAGTGCCGAAACGTGGCCCGACGGCTGCCTGGGCCTAGGGGGAGAAGATGAGCTGTGTACCCAGGCGCTGGTGCCAGGCTGGCAAGTTACCGTGGAAGCTGATGACGAAGATCGCACCTGGGTCTATCACACCGACGCCACAGGGGATCAACTACGTCTGGCCGCTGAGTTATAGCCTGGGCTGTTTCCGAGCCATTGAGCATTAGCGGCAATTCCATATGTCAAAAGCCGTCCCCAGACATGCTAGGGGCGGCTTTTTGGTTTTTTGCAGGACGCGTCTCACAGCCATCCAGGAACAGGACGCCTATAGCCGCGTTAGCAAATAAATCAGGCTGAAGAGCACGATCCAGATAATGTCTACAAAGTGCCAGTAAATCTCGGCCATCTCAATGCCCGTGTGCTTGTGGCTGGAGTAGTGACCGGGACGGCGCGACCGCCACATCACCCCCAAAAT